>CANQTG010000005.1 GCA_947626715.1 uncultured Lachnospiraceae bacterium
CGCCTGCCGCTTCCTGTCGTACAGATCCCATACGTCGCCCTCGTTCGCGAGCCCATAGCCGATCGCCTTGGCCGAATCGATCACGCTGCCGCCGCCTACCGCTAGGAGAAAGTCCACGCCCTCCTCCCTGCACAGCCGGATCCCCTCATAGACCAAAGACAGGCGCGGGTTCGGCACTACGCCGCCCAGCGTGACATAATCGATCTGCGACCGCGACAGGCTTTCCTCGATCCGCCCAATCAGGCCCGATCTTACCGCGCTGCCGCCCCCGTAATGAAGCAGCGCCTTTTTACATCCCTGTTCCTTTACCAGCTCGCCGACCCTTGCTTCCGTACCTCTCCCGAACACCACCTTTGTCGGAGTATAATATTGAAATCCATTCGCCATACCGCCCGCTCCCTTCGTCCGTAGAACCGTTTTTTTCTTTTTCCATTGTAACCCGCTTTCCATCGCTTGGCAAGATATGAAGAAAGGCGGGATGGACAAAACGCCCCTTTCCGTCAGCATAGATCTCTCTGACAAAAAGGAGCGTCCTGATTGGCCGAAGCCGCCGCCGAGCCGGTTTCCCGCCTTAGGAGAACGGGATCACCGCGCCGTCGTAGGTATCGTTGATATAATCCTTGATCTCGTCCGAGGTCAGCACGTCGACCAGAGCTTTGATCCCCTCGTTGTTCTCATTGCCCTCGTTTACCGCGATCACATTCACATAGGTCTGCGCCGCCTCCGAATCCGCGCTTTCATAAGCGATGGAATCCTTCGATACGGAGAATCCCGCTTCCAGCGCATAGTTCCCGTTCAGTACGACAAAGGCGACCTCGTCCTTGACTCTGGATACCTGCGCCGCTTCCAGCTCTTCTATCTCAATATTCTTGGGATTTTCCTCGATATCCCGAACGGTCGCCGTCAGGCCCGCGCCCTCCTTCAGCTTGATGATACCGTTCGCCTCTAACAGCAGCAGCGCTCTCGCCTCGTTCGTCGTATCGTTCGGCACCGCGATCACGTCCCCGTCCGCCAGCTCGTCCAAAGAAGCTTTGGTGCCGGGATAGATCCCGAACGGCTCATAGTGGATGCCGCCCGCATTTACAAGGTGCGTGCCCTTCTCTTCGTTAAAGCTCTCCAGATACGGGATATGCTGGAAATAGTTCGCGTCAAATTCGCCGCTGTCCACGACCAGATTCGGCTGTACGTAGTCGTCAAATACCGTTACCTCCAGATCCCAGCCCTGCTGCGCGAGGATCGGCGCAGCCTGCTCCAATATCTCCGCGTGAGGCGTCGCGGACGCCGCTACTTTGATCGTTCCCTTTGTCTCCGTCGTTTCCGCCGCTTCCTCCGTTTCCTCCGTTTCCTCGGTTTTGGTCTCCTCGGCTTCCGGTTCCGTCGTTTCCGCCGCCTCCTGCGCCGCGCCGGCGTCCTCCGTCTGCGCCGCTTCCGGTTCCTTCGCACTTTCCGCAGAAGCGCCGCAGCCGGTTAAAACGGATACGGTCAGCGCAAACCCTGTCAACAGTACGATAAATTTTTTCATGATCTTTCTCCCTCTTTTCTTTTCACTTGAAATCTTTAAAATAAAATCAGTTTTACGGTTTTTATGTCAGCGCCCGTTCCAGTTTTGCAAACGCCCGCTGCAAAACGGCTCTCGGACAGGCGATATTGACCCGTTCAAAGCCCTCGCCCTCTTTTCCGAATATCGCGCCGCTGTCAAGCCACAGGCCGGCCTTCTTTACGAGCAGCTCTTCCCGCTCCGCCTCCGTTTTCCCCAGCGCGCGGAAATCCAGCCAGAGCAGATAGGTCCCTTCCGGTTCGATCAGGGATATCTGCGGCAGCCGCTCCTTTAAATACCCCCTGACAAATTCCAGATTGCCGCAGAGATATTTCTTTAGCTCCAAAAGCCAGTCCCCGCCTTCCTCATAGGCCGCCTGCGCCGCCGCCAGCCCCATCGTATTGAGCTGACTGTAGCCGCTCTGGGCGATAGCCCTGCGGAAACGGCTTCGCAGTTCCCGATTGGAGATCACGATATTGGAAACCTGTAAGCCCGCCAGATTAAAGGTCTTGCTCGGCGAGGTGCAGGTGATCGTGATATCCGCAAGCTCCTCGGAAAGGGAAGCGAACACGCAATGACGGCGGCCCGGCCATACGAAATCGCTGTGTATCTCGTCGCTGACGACGAAAACGCCGTGCCGCAGACAGATCTCGCCCAGCCTGAGCAGCTCCCATTTCTCCCAGACGCGCCCCACCGGATTGTGCGGACTGCACAGCAGGAAAAGCTTCACCCGATTCCGCGCGATCTTTTCTTCCAGATCCTCAAAATCGATCTCATAACGCCCGTTTACAAGCCGCAGCGGGCTATTGACCAGCCTTCTGCCGTTCTCCGATATCGTCTCCCCGAACGGATAGTAGACCGGCTGCTGGAGAAGCACCGCGTCCCCCTCCTTTGTAAGGGCGCGCACCGCCGCCGCGATGGCATAGACGACCCCCGGCGTTTTCACCAGCCAGCCCTTTTTTATCTCCCAGTCAAAATATCTGCGGTACCAGCCCTCCACGGCTTCAAAATAATCCTCTTTCGTCTCGGTGTAGCCAAAGATCCCGTGCCTGACCGTCTCCTCCAGCCTGCGCAGGATCGGCGGCGCGGTCCGAAAATCCATATCCGCCACCCATAACGGCAGGATATCCTCCGGCTTCCCCCGCTCTAAGGCAAAATCATATTTCAGACTGTTCGTGCCTCTCCTGTCAATGACCGTGTCAAAATCATAGTTCATCTGCCTCTCCCTCCAGCGCCTGCGCAAGATCGGCGGTCAGATCGTCGATCTGTTCTATCCCGACGGACAGGCGCAGGAACGTATCGGTAATGCCCAGTCTTTCCCGTACCGCAACGGGAACGTCCCCATGCGTCTGGAGCATCGGATATGTAATGAGGGATTCCACGCCTCCCAGACTCTCCGCATAGGAGATCAGCTTTACGCGCTCCAAAAGGCGTTTCGCCGTCTTCTCACTGTCTACGTGAAACGAGATCATGCTCCCGTATCCCCTCGCCTGCGCCCGGTTGACCGCATACCCCGGATGCTGCGGCAGCCCCACATAGGATACCGACCTTACCTTTTCCTGTCTCTTTAACCAATCCGCCAGCAAGAGCGCGTTGCTCTGCTGCCGTTCCATGCGGACGGCCAGCGTTTTGATCCCCCGTATCAGCAGAAAGCTGTCGAACGGGGAAAGGCAGCACCCGATCGTCTTATACAGATAGCGGAGCCGCTTCGCCAGATCGGGACGGCTCGTACAGACGAATCCCGCCAGCGTATCGTTGTGCCCGCCGAGGAACTTCGTCCCGCTGTGCAGGACAAGATCCGCTCCCAGCGCCAGCGGGTTTTGGAAATACGGAGTAAGGAAGGTATTGTCCACGATCAGCAGCAGCTTATGCCGCTCCGCCAGCCTTTTCATCGCCCTAAGATCCGTGACCTCCATCGTCGGATTGCTGGGCGTCTCGATATAGAGCGCCTTTGTCGTCTCGCGGATCGCGCTCTCCGTCCGCGCGATATCCGAGGTATCGACGCTGGTAAATTCCACGCCGCGCTCCCTGCAGACCGTGTCAAACATACGCACGGAACCGCCGTACAGATCCTCCGTACAGACCACATGGTCCCCGGCGGAGAAAAGCTCCATGCACAAAAGGACCGCCGCCATGCCGCTTGCGCAGGCCAGACTGTCGCAGGCCCCTTCCAGAGCGCTCATGATCTTTTCCAATTCCGCTCTGGTCGGGTTGCTCTCTCTGGTATAATCATAGCCCGTAGACCTCCCTACGCCCGGATGGGCAAACGTCGCCGTCTGAAACAGCGGGACGCTCAGCGCGCCGTAGGCATGGTCCTTGAGCAGATTCTCCGCGCCATGGATACATCTTGTCTCAATCCCGTAGTCCATCTTACCATACTCCTTTTTCCTCTTTCGTCAGCACCTTCCCATCCCGCGCCCGCCGTTTTCCGGCCCTGCCTCTATTCGGAGAAAAGAGCCGTGGAATAATACCGGTCGCCCGTATCGGGAAGGAGCGCCACGATCGTTTTTCCTTTATTCTCGGGACGCTTCGCCAGCCTGATCGCCGCGTTTAACGCCGCGCCGGAGGAGATTCCCACCTGAACGCCCTCTTTTTTAGCCAGCAGCCTGCCCGCCGCAAAGGCGTCGTCGTTTTCGACCGTAAGGATCTCGTCGTAAATGTCCGTATTCAATACCTCGGGCACAAAGCCTGCCCCGATCCCCTGAATCTTGTGCGGGCCGCTCTTTCCCTCGGAAAGCACCGGCGAGCCTGCGGGCTCTACCGCTACGATCTGCACGCCCGGTTTCTTCTCCTTCAGATATTCACCGACTCCCGTCAGCGTTCCGCCCGTACCGACGCCCGCGACAAAGATATCGACCGCGCCGTCCGTATCGTTCCAGATCTCCGGGCCGGTAGTCGCTCTGTGGATCGCCGGATTGGCCGGATTGCTGAACTGCCCCGGAATAAAGCTGCCGGGAATCTCCTTTGCGAGCTCCTCCGCCTTCGCGATCGCTCCCTTCATGCCCTTTGCGCCCTCCGTCAGGACCAGCTCCGCGCCGTATGCCTTTAGGATATTCCTTCTCTCTACGCTCATCGTTTCCGGCATCGTTAAGATAATGCGGTATCCCTTTGCCGCCGCGATCGACGCGAGCCCGATCCCGGTATTGCCGGAGGTCGGCTCGATGATCACGGAGCCCTCCTTTAACAGCCCTTTTTCCTCCGCGTCCTCGATCATAGCCTTTGCGATCCTGTCCTTTACGCTGCCCGCCGGATTCAGATATTCCAGCTTTATCAATAAGGAAGCCTCCAGACCAAGCTCTTTTTCAACATTGACCGCTTCCACCAAAGGCGTATTGCCGATCAGTCCCAGCGTTCCCTTATAAATCTTTCCCATTTTCTTATTCCTTCCTTTCCTATTAGTTTAGTATGTTTTAAGTCTGACTGTATTATATGCCCGCCCTTTCCTTTTGTCAATAAGAAATTCCGTCTTTTCTTTCTCTTTTTCGTTTTTCCGTTTCCGTTCCCTGCAAAAGCCCCGCAGGCGGCAAGTTTTGGTTGTGGCCAAGCGGGATTTATGCTACAATTTTAGTACTGTTTATGCTGTTTTTTCAAAGGAGATCCCATATGCCAGCTCTAAATAACCGTAAAGAGATCGGCTATCACGCTTTGATCGTTACCCTTATCGCTATGTTTATCGTCGCCTCCCTATGCTTTTTCATGTACGTGAATACGAAGCGTATCATAACCCAGAATGAGAATTATATCGTCGACGCTACGAATCTTTCCGCCAGCCATATCGACAACCGCTTTTTCTCCAAGCTCAGCAATATCCAGATGATCGCCTCTCTCTACAGCGAGTCTATGGACAGCCCCGAGGTCGATACGAAGCGGCTCAAGGAGCTCTGCCCGCCCGATTATTTTGATTATTTCCATTTTATCCCGGCGGACGGTCGTTTCCTCATGCCGGACGGGAGGACTGCCGATCTGACCGGGCGCGAGTCCTACCAAAAAGGTATGCGGGGAGAGACCGGTATCTTTACCGTGGACGGCGGCTCGCTTTCCGACGATACGACCCTGCTCTCCTTCTATACGCCGATGTACTACAAGGGCAGGATCATCGGCGTCCTCTGCGGGCTATACGATTCCCACGGCATACAGAGCATTATTTCCAACAGCTTTTTCGGCGTGACCACGGGCGTTTATCTGTGCGATAGGCAGGGCCGGGTCATCGTCTCGACAGGCGACGAAGATCCGCCCCAAAACATACTGGAGCTTTCCGAGGATTTCGCCCCGTTCTTTGGCGCGGAGGGCGGCGTTTCTTCCCTTTCCGAAGGCCAGCCGTCCAGATCGCTTAGCTATCGAAAGGGCTACCGGACGGAAACCGCCTGTATCGCCGCCCTGACATACAACGACTGGGTGCTGGTGCAGACCTTCCCGCCCGAAATCTCCTCTGCAATGATCCATACGACGAACAATGAAGGGATCTTGCTCTGCTCCAGCATTATCCTCGCTTTTTTCATCTATATCCTCTTCCTTTTATTTACCAAACGGCAGAATGAGATCCTGCTGACAAACGAAAAAGAGGAGATCAACAATATCGTAGAGCGCGTTACCACAGTTTTCCGCCGTTTTGCGGTCGTAAATTTAACAGACAATTCCTATTATTATGTCGCCAAAACGGACGGGATGCCGTCGAAGGGAGACTATACCGAGCTGATCGAATATGTGAGCCAGTTCTATATTCCCGACAAGGACGAGGGGGATACCGCAGAGATCGCGCAGGCGCTCACCCCGCAGCAGATCCAGAAGAACCTAACGCCCGATCTGCCCTATCTACAGTACGAATACCATATCAACAGAGGAGAGGACCGATGGGAATGCCTTTTCATCATATGCTTAAAGCGGGAAAAGGGAAAGCCGGTCTCCGCTCTGTATGCCATTCAGGATATCACGGAACGCAAGCTGAAGGACTTTGAAAACAGGAACGCGCTTCAGGAGGCCTTTAACGCCGCCAAAGCCGCTAACAACGCCAAAAGCGAGTTCCTTTCCCGCATGTCCCACGATATCCGCACTCCTATGAACGCCGTTATGGGCATGACGGCCGTCGCCGCTATGCATATGGACGATAAGGCGAAGCTCACGGACTGCCTCAACAAGATCTCCGCCTCCAGCCGCCATCTGCTGGCCCTGATCAACGACGTCCTCGATATGTCCAAGATCGAGAGCGGCAAGGTCTCCCTCTCGGAGGAGCCCTTCAGCCTTTCGGAGATGACGGAGGAGGTGCTGGATATCCTGCAGCCGCAGATCAAGGCGAAGAAACAAAAGATCAGTATGCGGACCTCCAATATCTCGCACGAATACCTGATCGGAGATACGCTCCGGCTGCGTCAGGTCTTTGTCAATATCTTAGGCAACGCGGTCAAATTTACGCCCGAGGAGGGAAGCATTTCTCTGGATATCAGCGAGATCCCTTCCCGCGTGCCCGGAAAGGCGCGTTTTGAGTTTGTGTTTACCGACACCGGGATCGGTATGGAGCAGTCCTTCATCGACAAGATCTTCGAACCCTTTTCCCGTTCCCAGAATCCCGATTCCCGCAAGACCGAGGGCACCGGTCTGGGCATGGCCATCGCCAAGAATATCGTAACTATGATGAACGGGGATATCAAAGTCGAGAGCAGGATCGGAGAAGGCTCGAAATTTACCGTGCGCGTTTTCCTTGCCGTTCAGGAAACGGCGGATCGCGAGGATTCTTCCCTCGGCGCGCTCAGGATCCTTGTCGCGGACGACGATCCCGATTCCGCGGAAAGCACCAAAGAGATCCTGACCAGTATCGGTATGGAAGCCTCCTGCGTATACGGCGGCAGAGAGGCGTTAGAAACGATCGTGCGCTGCCATGAGCGCGGAGAGGACTTTGACGTGGTCATTCTGGACTGGCAGATGCCGGATATGGACGGCGTGCAGACCGCCGCGCAGATCCGAAAGGCGATTGGCGATTCCATTCCGATCATCATTCTTTCCGCCTACGACTGGACGGACATCGAGCAGGAGGCCAGAAACGTCGGCGTCAACGCGTTTGTCGCAAAGCCCCTGTTCCGTTCCCGCCTTGTCTATGTCCTCCGGTCGATGGTCGCCCAGACAGAGCAGCCGGCCAGCGCGCAGGTCGCCCTTATCGGCGAAGATAAATTCAGCGGAAGGCGCGTGCTGCTGGCGGAGGATATCGAACTGAACCGCGAGATCGCCGGAGAGCTGCTGTCCATGAACGGGATTTTGGTCGAATACGCATTCGACGGTAAGATGGCGGTCGATACCGTCACGCAAAAGCCCGCGCATTATTACGACCTGATCTTTATGGATATCCAGATGCCGAACATGAACGGCTACGAAGCGACGCGGGCGATCCGCTCCTCTGGCCGCGAGGATCTAAAGACCATACCGATCATCGCCATGAGCGCCGACGCCTTCTCGGACGATATCTATAAATCCAGAGAATCCGGCATGAACGATCACATCTCAAAGCCGATCGATATCCCGAAGCTCATGGAGACGCTGGAAAAATGGCTGAAACCGGAATAAAAGGAAGCAAAAAGCAAGACGGCAGGGCGTCAAAACAGCCCTGCCAATTCCTGAAAGGTTCTCTGCACATTGATCTTCCCAAGCCCCCATTCCCGGTTGGGATATTCGATATCGCCGCTCCTTACGGCTCCGAGCGCCAGATAATATTTCAATTCGCGGCCTGAAGCGAGCGGATAGTTTCTCTCCACCACGGCCCACTGCATCATCTGCGCGGCCGCTCCTGCGGCGAGCGCCGCCGCCAGAGAGCTTCCCGTCCGCTTTCCCAGCGAAGTGGAGATATTTACGCCCGGCGCGGTAAATTCCGGCTTGATACGCCGATCCGCACTGAATCCCCTCCCCGAACGCTCATAAAAGCTGCCGTCCATATCCTCATAGGTCGTGACCGTGATCACGCCCCGCGTCATGGAAGGCTCCGTCAGCGTAACATACGGATCCGGCCGCAGGAAATACGTATCGCTCTGCATAAACGCCGTGATCGGGAGCCACATGTGATATCTGCCTCCCGCGAAGGCGACCCGCGCCCGGATCGACAGCGTCCATACGCCCGGCGTCGGATTCCGAAAGCGGAAAAGCAGGAGCGTCCTGCCGGAGGCCTCCTCTAACAGAAAGCTGTTGACCGTAAGAAGCGTCTTATCCAGCACAAACCGGTATTCCATCGTCTGCCTGACGCTGCCGCTTATCCCGCCGATCCGTTCGCCTCCGGGCGTTCTCAAAGACATCTCATAGCGGTTGGGGCCTTCCGCCCACACCTCTAGGAGAAATCCCCGCTCCCCTTCCCCTACGCGCAGTTCGATTTCCTGCTCTTCCACACTCGAGACATTTTCATAGTGGTGCCCGGCCTCGCCTTCATTGCCGCCGCAGACGACGACGGCGCGGCTCCTTCTGTCCGAGATCGTATCCAGATAACGGTCCAGTATGGAAGAGCCGGTATGGCTGCCGTAATTCGTGCCTATCCCCAGACAGATCACAACGGGCCGTCCCAGCGCCCGCGCATAGCTTTCCAGATATTTCACACCCAGTATGATATCCGTTTCCGCATAGGCGGCGGCTCCTTCCGGCAGGATATAATAATCCCGCAGGTACCGCTTCGCCTCCCGCAGCTTGACGACGACGATATCCGCGCCCGGGGCCGCTCCCGTAAAGCTCCTGCCTCCTTCAAGACTGCTGCCCGCCGCGACGCTCGCCATCACGGTCCCGTGCCCGTCCGTATCCCAGCTCGGGACGACCTTGCGCGGATCCTCGGAACGGAGCGCCTCGTCGATCTGCTCCCTGCTGTATTCCGTCCCGTAATAAAAGCCCTGCGGCGCTTCCCCGTCATGGAGGGTCTGATCCCAGATCGCCAAGATCCGGCTGCCGCCGTCTTCATTCTGAAATACGGCCTGCGTATACCGGATCCCCGTATCAAGGAAGCCCAGCACGACCCCCTGCCCCGTCAGATACAGCGGCTCCCCCTGTACCTGAAGGATCCCGCAGTCGATCAGCGAGAGCGGATCGAAGGGCTGAGCGCCCGCTATCTCCTCCTGCCGCATCAGGCCATAGCATTTCGGGACAGAATAATACGGATATCGGTCGATCTCCATATCTTCTTCGTTTTCCGGCAGAAAATACAGGATACTGATATCCGCATCCACTGGCACCAAGCAGGAATCGGCCGCCCCGCCGATCCCGCCCAATCCGTTTATTCCATAATCGATCAGAAATTCCCGATACGCCTGCGAGCGTACCTTTTCTTCACATGACATACGACCAACCCGATAGGAATCTTCTTATCGTTATCATATGAAGGAGAACGCGCGCCGCGCACCCTATCCGTTATTTTCCTTCTGCGGGGCGATCCGGCGCATATGGTCCATCTCTTCTAACGTATAGCCGTCCCTGCGGATATCGATCACCGGCCCGCCCGTGCCTTCGATATACTCCCTCGTAATCGTCACGCGGCCGATATTGTCGTCCTTCGGGATCTCATACATGATATCCAGCATAAATTCTTCGATGATCGCGCGCAGCGCTCTGGCTCCGGTGTCCTTTTCCATCGCCTTCTCCGCGATCGCAGAGAGCGCCTCTTCATCAAACTCTAACTTCACCTCATCCAGCTCCAGCAGCTTCTGGTACTGCTTCAAGATCGCGTTTTTCGGCTCCTTTAGGATCCTGACCATCATCTCCTTGCTCAGGCCCTCTAAGGTATATAAAATGGGGAGCCTGCCGAGAAATTCCGGTATCATTCCGAATTTCCGCAGATCCTCTATCGTGACCTTGCTCAAGATATTTTTGTCCTTATCGTATTTATCCCGCAGCTCCGCATTGTAGCCGATCGAGGTCTGCTTATTCAGCCGCTGTTTGATGATCTCTTCCAGATCGGGGAAAGCGCCGCCGCAGATGAACAGGATATTTCTCGTATTGACCGTAGCTAACGGCACCATCGCATTTTTGCTGTTCGCGCCTACCGGCACCTCCACCTCGGCCCCTTCGAGAAGGCGCAGCATTCCCTGCTGCACGGATTCCCCGCTGACGTCCCGCGAGTTGGTGTTTTTCTTCTTGGCGATTTTATCGATCTCGTCGATAAAGATGATCCCCTTTTCCGCGCGCTCCACGTCGTTCTCCGCGGCCGCGAGCAGCTTGGAGACGACGCTCTCAATATCGTCCCCGATATAGCCCGCTTCCGTCAGGGAAGTCGCGTCCGCGATCGCAAGCGGCACATCTAAGAGTCTGGCCAGCGTCTTTACCAGATAGGTCTTGCCGCAGCCCGTCGGCCCGATCATGAGCATATTGGACTTTTCGATCTCGATCTCGTCCATCGTATCGGTGGCCACTCTTTTATAATGGTTATAGACCGCTACGGAGATCACCTTTTTGGCATGTTCCTGCCCGACGATATAGTCGTCCAGCTGCGCTTTGATCTTATGCGGGGCGGGGATATTATGGATATCCAGCGCCGGCCTTTCTTTCTTTTTCTCGCCGCGCTTTTTCAGCTTCTGCTTATTGGGGATCCCGCCGTCCCCCTTTAGGTCCGCAATGTTCACAAAGCTGATACTGGGAAAGCCCTTCCCGTTTTTATTCATATTTTCAAACGGAGTATTGTTCAGCATTCCCTGATAATCAAACTGGCTCACCGTATCCATCGTTTTATGCATACAGTCGTTGCAGACGGAAATATGGTTCGGCAGCTTGAACATCTTGCCCGTCTTGCTCTCTGGGCGGCGGCAGATAAAGCAGACGTCCTCATATTCGCTTTCCTTTTTCCCGTCCTCCCCGTCGCCGCCTTTTCCATCGCGCTTTGTATCTTCGTCCTTTTCGCTTCCGGTCTCCTCAGAAACGTCTTCCCATTCTCCGTCCTCCGACCCGGTATCTTCTTCCATCTCTATTTCATCATCATAGAAATCCGACATATCGTTTCTCCTTCTGCTTGCTTTTCCATTCCCTGCTGATACGAATGATTCCAGCACAAGTCTATCATTCCGGCGAATGAATTGCAAGCAAAAACGCCTGTCAGTTTTTGGTGACGCGCTTACGCGCTTTTGCTACTGTACGGCCTCCTCCGCCCGCAGGCCAAGCACTACGGTCACTTTCTTTTCCTGATACCCTGACGGGCTGCCCTGCTGGATCGTGATCTCTACCTGAGAACCCGCCGGGTAATACTCCATCATCGACTGGAGCTCTTCCATAGAGGATACGCTGCTGCCGTCAAATTTCGTGATGATATCGCCTTTTACGATACCGGCCTTCTGCGCCGCGGTCCCCTCATAGACCTGCCCGACATACACGCCTCTGGGCATACCGTACACCTGAGAGACCTCCTCCGTTACATTGACGCCGGAAATGCCGAGATAGGATTTTTCGGCTTCCGCCACCTTTTCTCCCTTTGTCGTCTTAGACATCAGATCCTCGATGATCGGCTTTGCCGAAGAGATCGGGATCGCATAGCCCATACCTTCGATGACGGTCCCGCCTATCTTATTGGAATTGATCCCTACGACCTCTCCCCTGATATTGAGAAGCGCGCCGCCGGAATTGCCGGGATTGATCGCCGCGTCCGTCTGGATCAGCTTATTGCCGTTTTCATTGCTCTCTCCGCCCATCTTCCTGTTCAGCGCGCTGATCACGCCGGTGGTAACGGACTGCCCGTATCCTAGCGCGTTCCCGATCGCGATCGCAGGCTCTCCTACGGTCAGCGCATCCGAATCGCCCAGCGTCGCGACCACGATACTGTCCATCGTAGTGCTCTTGATCTTATCGCGCGGCACCGCGATCACCGCCAAGTCTTTATCGGAATCATAGCCCTTGATCTGCGCCTCCGCCTGTTCCTCGTCTATGAACTGCACTGTCAGGCTGTCCGCGTCGGCGATCACGTGCTGATTGGTCACGATCAGCAGCTCCGTATCGTTTTCCCCGACGATAATGCCCGAGCCGCTCGCTTCCCCCTGACTCTCTAATGTCTGCCCGAAGAAATTGGACTTCGACGTATATACCTTTGTGATCGTTACGATAGAGGGCATCGCGTTTTTCACAACGCTGGAAACGTCTGTCGTGACTACCGACACCGGCCCGGAGCTGTCCGTCGATACGAGATTCCCCGCCGCCGGGGCAAGCGGGACGGACGCCTGCGCCGCCGCCGGCGCGGTCTCTTTCTCCGCGAACAGTCCCGTTACCGATTCCACCGCATAGAAGCCGGCTCCTGCGAATACGCCGAAGCAGAGCCCAATGCTGCCCGCGACTGCGATCTTTTTCAAAAATCCATGTTTTTTCTCCCTGCGGGGCGGCTCTTCCGGTATATGGGACTGAGACGCTCCCTGATACCCACTGTAGACTCCATGCGTGCTCTCGCCGTCATGGAAATCGTTCTGAAGATCATTTGGATAATTGTTGCCATACATAAAGCAAGACCTCTTTTCTTTTTGCTGTCCTTTGCCTCCGTAGAGGCTTTCCTTACTTTCTGGCCTTAGTATAGAATGCATTTGTGTCCAAATTGTGATGGAATCATGCAGATTTTATGAAATCTATAAAATAATATCATTCAGGCTTCCGTCATCTCCATCTGATATACTTCAAAAACATTTTCACTGCCAACGAGCTGTTCTTTTTGCTGCGCAGCGCAAACCCGATATTGCGGAAAGCCGGAATATCCAGCTCCTTCGTTATGATCTTATACGGTACGCGCCGCAAGATCCAAACCCCGAAAGCGTGGAGGACGGAGCGGGAGCGGCTTGAAAAGGAAATGCCGACACTTCGGAACGAGAGGGCGAGGGCGTGTCACGACCTTGCATTTGCGGAAGTGATAAGCTATAACAAAGCCAATCTTGAGCGTGTGGGGCAGAACGAGGAAAGACAACAGGCAGTCAGCAGGACTAAGCGGAGGGAGGAAGAAATTTAATGGAAATGTGATAGGAAAATGAGTGTGATTGTGGTATTATGTTAATGAAACAGATTAGCATTTAATGATATAAATGGTTTTCTAAAAAGGCGGTGCTTGTATGGAAATAAGGCAAGAACGAGCAGACGATTATAATACAGTATTTCAGGTCGTAACAGAAGCATTTTCTCATGCTGAACATAGCGATGGAAACGAGCAGGAACTTGTGACCCTGTTGAGGGCAACTCCATCTTATATTCCAGAACTCTCTCTTGTGGCAGTGGAAGATGGAAAAATCGTGGGTCATATCCTTTTTACCAAAATTACCATAGGGGAATATATTGAACTTGCACTTGCGCCCCTTTCTGTTCTTCCAGCATATCAGCGGAGAGGAATCGGGTTGGCGCTTATCCATGAGGGACATCGTATTGCCAAACAGTTGGGGTATGACTATTCGGTAGTACTGGGCTCTTCGACATACTATCCACGTGTTGGCTATATTCCAGCGAGCTTATACGGAATAGAAGCGCCATTTGAAGTGCAGAGTGAATACTTCATGGCGTTCAAATTACAGGACGATGCACCTCAAGTTAAAGGCGTGGTCAAATATGACCCAACCTTTGGAATTGATTGATAACTTCCTGTTTGTTTCAATAGCTATTACCACAATCACAACTGAATAGGTAACACAGCGTCAGAGCGTATAGAAATAAAGTCTATGCGCTCTATTTTTTTGAAAGGAGCAGAGAATATGGCAGAAACCAAAAACGAGCAACAGCCCCACAGTTTCAAGCGAAAGTTGGGGAACACCACTTACACCGTCAAGGTGCATTTCAGTAAGGACACTGACAAAACCTTTAAGGACAGAGTGCAAAAGCTGATTATCAATGAGTGCCTTGAAAAAAATCAGAAATAATCCACGTCAACACTTGACAACTCTTATCAGAGGATAAGCTGTTCGGGGACAACGACACGCTCTCTGCGGTCGTTTCGATCCTCTGCCGGGCGAACAAGCTGGTAATCCTTTCGGATATCGACGGCTTTTACGACAGCGACCCGCGCCTGCACCCGAACGCAAGGCTGATCGAGCGGGTAACGGTCATCGACGAAGCCGTCTTGTCGCTGGCGGGCGGCGCGGGTTCCCGCCGGGGAAGGGGCGGCATGAAAACAAAGCTGTAGGCGGCAAAGCTGGCCGCCTCGCAGGGGATCGACACCGTCGTCACAAACGGGAAGGATCCCGCCGCCCGTCATTCCACCGTTACCGACTTCGCCAGATTGCGCGGTTTGTCCACGTCGCACCCCTTCCCTACGGCGACATAGTAGCCGAAAAGCTGCAGGGGGATGATCGCCAGCGAATTGGCGAAGAACGGATTGGTCTCGGGGATATAGATCACATAGTCCGAGACCTTTTCGATCTCCCGGTTCCCCTCGTTTGTGACCGCCAGCAGAAAGGCCCCTCTTGCCTTGACCTCCACCATATTACTGATGATCTTCTGATAGAGCGCGGGCTGTGTCGAAACCGCCGCAACGAGCGTCCCTTCCTCAATCAGGGAGATCGTCCCGTGCTTTAATTCCCCCGCGGCGTACGCCTCCGAGTGGATATAAGAGATCTCCTTTAATTTCAGGGAGCCCTCCAGCGAGATCGCGTAATCGATGCCGCGCCCGATAAAAAATACGTCGCGCGCGCCAATATAACGGTTCGCAAAATGCTGTATCTTTTCTTTATTGTTTAGAAGCAGTTCGACCTGATCCGGCAGGCGCTTTAAATCGCGCAGAAGGGAAGCGTAAAGCGCCCCGTCTATCGTCTTTCTGACCGACGCGAATTTCACGGCCAGCAGATAGAGCGCGACGAGCTGCGCGCTGTACGCCTTTGTTGTCGCGACGGCGATCTCCGGCCCCGCCCATGTATACATGACGTTGTCGGCTTCCCTCGCGATCGAGCTCCCCACGACGTTGACTATGCCCAGCACGCGGAATCCCTTCCGTTTGGATTCCCGGATCGCCGCCAGCGTATCCGCGGTCTCCCCCGACTGGCTGATGGCGATCACCATAGCGCCCTCCTCCAAGATCGGATCGCGGTAACGAAATTCCGACGCCAGATCGACCTCGACCGGGATCCTCGCCAGCCCCTCCAGCACATATTTGCCCGTCACGCCCGCGTGGTACGCGCTGCCGCAGGCGACGATATGCACCTTTCTGACCGCGCGGATCTCCTCGTCGCTCAGTCCCAGCTCCTCGATCTCTATCTTATCCTTTTGGATCCGCGGAGCGATCGTATCCGCTATCGTTTTCGGCTGCTCGTACATCTCCTTGAGCATGAAGTGCTCGTATCCGGCCTTCTCGGCGGCGTCCGCGTCCCATTCGATCGTGACCGGCTCCTTTTCCACCTCTTCCTCGTCCATCGTATAAAAGCGCATCCGATCCTCGCCAAGACGCACGATCTCCTGCTCCTCTACGAAATAGACCGTCCGCGTATAACGCAGGATCGCGGGCACATCCGACGCGATAAAGCACCCGTCCTTACTCTGCCCCGCGATCAGGGGGCTCCCCTTTCTCGCCGCGAAGATCTCGCCCGGGTGATCGGTAAACATAATGCCGAGCGCATACGAGCCTTCGATCCGGTTCAGCACCTTTAGGATCGTTTCCAGCGGATCCCCCTTGTGATAGTAATCCAACATCTGCGCCACCACTTCCGTATCCGTCTCCGACACAAATTCATAGCCCTTCTTTATCAGCTTGTTCCTGAGCGGTATATAGTTCTCGATAATACCGTTATGTACGACCATGATCGTCTTATCCTTATTAAAATGCGGATGGGAATTGCTGTTGCTGGGCGCGCCGTGCGTCGCCCATCTCGTATGCCCGATCCCGGAAAAGCCCGGCATCGTCTCCCCGCCATGCGTCAGCTCCTCCAATACCTTCAGCCTGCCCACCGTTTTGGTGATATTCACCTTTTCTCCGTCAAAGACCGCCATGCCCGCCGAATCATAGCCTCTGTATTCCAGTCTGGCGAGCCCGTCCAGAATGATCGGCGCCGCCTCTTTCTTCCCAATATAGCCTACGATACCACACATATCCTTTTACCGCCCTTCCTTATTTCCAGTAATTCTGATTCATGCTGCACAGGGAAACGACCCGCGGCGGAAGCCGCTTATAATTTTTCCCCAGCCTGTAGCCTAGAAATTTCCAGCCGCTTCTCCAAAGCAGGGTCAGGATCCGCCCGCCCTTTCCGTTTTCCCACAGATAGCGGGCCGTCTGTTTCACCAGCTTTATCCCCTCGGATTCCGATCTCAGCCCCGCAAAGACCTCGGGATACTGCGCATGGGAAACGCCCAGATCAAAATTCCTGTGGAAATTCTGGATCCAGTTATAATTATGCGAATGCACGACCTGCGCATCGGCCGCATACGCGATCCTGCCGCCCGCTCTTACGACGCCCGACGCATAGATCATATCCTCATTAAAGATCGTATGACGAATAAATCCGCCCGATTCCTCAAAGACGCGCCTTTCATAGGCGGCGCAGACATTGGAGCAGAAAAACGCCTTGATCCCCATTTTCTCGATATCCTCCCGCCCCTTTATACAGGACTGCGCCGGATAATTAAACGCTCTGGTAAAACGCTCGATCTCATCGCAGTCCGCCCTCGGGAGCTGTCTGGCATAGCTGATCTGCGCGCTCCCTTCCAGCAGGGGCTTTAAGAGGTTTTCTAGGAGATACTCATCCGCCGGCAGCGCATCCTGCGTCATACAGACAAAATAGGGCGCGCGCGACTTCTGCACGCCGCGGTTCCGCGTCCTTCCGTGATCGAACTCCCGCAGCGAGAGATGGTGCACCTCGATATTGGAATACTTATTCAGAGGCGCTTTTCCGTATTTGGGAGCTTCAAAATATTTCAGCGACTCAAAATACTTCTCCTCCGTATTCATGACGATGATCTTATTCGGTTTTATGCTCTGCCCTTCCAACGCTTCGATCAGGGAAACAAATTCCTCCCCCGGTTTATACGTCGGTATGATGATGTCTACAACAGGATCCATTTACGCCTCCATACGTCAGACCGTTCCCGCGCTCTCTGCTAGCTTCCTCTCCCGCGCCTTCCCTGATTCGGAAAAAAGGAGCCGGTTACGGCTCCTTCCGATCTTACTCTCCTTTTATCCCGCTTCGCTTTCTCCGCCGCCTTCTTTGGCCGCAAATTCATCCGCCGCGGTATTGACATATTTCCCGGTATCGTCCGCGACCTTCCGGCTGAACTCCTTTACCTCCGGGGAGACTTCGTAATTCTCTTCATGGAACAGGAAATCATGGAGCTTTACGACATTGGTCTCCAGATCCATCGGGATCACGCAGCTTCCCTTTCCGCCGACCCGTCCCGTCGTCCGGTATTCCTCAAACGGGAAGCCGTCGTTGTCCACAACGCTGTATTTCCCGATATCCTTCATGACGTCTAGGATCTCGCTGATATCCAGCGAGGTCGAGATATTCTCCATCACGCCGTTTGCGATATCGTTCAGCTTGGAGATATCCGCCTTCTTTGCCTTCTCCGAGATCGCTATGAGCACGTCTCTCTGGCGCTGCGCGCGCTGGAAATCGTTCCCGACGTAACGGATCCGGCAGTAAGCCGTCGCCTGCAGGCCGTTTAGAGTCTGGCGTCCGGCGTGCGTGACCGCGGTATAGTCCTTCCCCTCCTGCGCCGTGAAGGTAGTGCCGTCCGTTGTAGTCCCTACCATACTGATCTGATAGTTGTTTAAGTGATTGATCTCGTTCTCCGCGACATCGATCTCAACGCCGCCCAGCGCGTCTACGACCTCGATCAGCCCCTCGAATCCGACCGTGATATAATCCGTGATATTCAGGTCGAGGTTCTTATTTAACATCGTGATCGCCTGTTCGGGCCCTCCCTTCGCATAGGCCGCGTTGCATTTATTATAACTGTCGTTCCCAAGATTCAGATACGTATCGCGGAATACTGAAACGAGCCTTACCTCCCCGGTATCCTGATTGATGGAAGCTACGATAATCGTATCGCTGCGCGTCCCCTTGCCTAAAGAGCCCTCTCTGGAATCCACGCCAAACAGCGCCACGTTCCGGTATCCCTTTAAGACTTCGTTTTCCTCTACCGTCTCATTCATTTCCATCACGATACTCTCTTCATCGATACGGATCTTTTCCACCTTTTCCGTTTTCAGTACCGTACATAAGAATCCCAGCATTATAAGCAGGATCACGATCTCCGCCGCAAACAGCATCATTCTCCGTCTCCGCCGCTTGGCGGCCTGCTTCCTAGAGGGCGCTTTTCTGCCGCTGGATTTATGGGCAGTTCCGCTTGTATGTTTCGCCGCCCCCTGACGGGCGCTCTTATTGGTATGTTTTGTTGACATCTTATCGTTCTCCCTTGTCATTTGCGTACATGCCGATCCTAAGGATCCTAATATGCATTCTTATTGATAAAGCCTTTAAATATCGTCAAAAACAGGATCTTGATATCAAATCCCATCGTCCAGTTCTCAATATAAAAGATATCGTAGTCGATCCGTTTCCTGATCGAAGTGTCCCCTCGGTAGCCGTTGATCTGCGCCCAGCCGGTCAGACCCGGACGCACCTGATGTTTGATCATATAGCGCGGGATCTCCTCCCGGAATTTCTCGACAAAGAGCGGCCGTTCCGGTCTCGGCCCTACCAGACTCATATCGCCGCGCAGGATATTATATAGCTGCGGGAACTCGTCTAGGCTCGTCCTGCGCAGGAATTTCCCGACCCTTGTCACGCGCGGGTCGTCCTTGACCGTCCACGCCTTTTTTTCCGCCGCTTCCTTCTGGATCTCCATCGTCCTGAATTTATACATCTGGAACGGCTTATTGTGCAGGCCGATCCTTTCCTGCTTAAAGATGACCGGACCCGGGCCGGAGAGCTTGACGGCGAGCGCCGTCAGGAGCATGATCGGCGATACGACCACCAGTCCCACCGCGGAGCCGACGATATCCACCAGCCGTTTCGACACCCAGTTCAGCGTATTGGTCAGCGGCACATAACGGATATTGATGACAGGCAGCCCCATCAGATCCTCCGTATAGGGCCTGCTCGGGATCAGGCTGTTATAATCCGGTATAAACTTAGTATGCACGCCAGACTTTTCACATAAATCGACAATTTCTTCCAGACGGCCATAATCCTGAAGAGCCAGCGTTATGGAGATCTCATCCAGCTTGTTCTCCGGCAGGATGATCGGCAGATTCGCGATCCGCCCCAGCACCTTGACGCCCTTATAGAGCGTGCCTCTCGGCACACGGTCGTCCAGTATGCCCCTTACGACGTACCCCCACTGCGGATTGGCGTTGATCCTCGTGATGTATTCCTCCGCCGCTCTGGAATAGCCTACGAGCAGGATATATTTCAGATTATAGCCCTTTTTGCGGAAATACTGCAGAGAGCCGCGCAGCACCTGCCGGCTCAGCGTCGTCAGCACGATATTCAGCACGTAAAAGATCACGATCATCGAACGGGAAAAATCGGGCTGATTGACCCCGTACAAAACGACGACGAACAAGAGCGCGCCCGCCGTATTGGTCTTTAATATGCCGTATACCTCATATTTCCTGCGCGCCGTCCGCTTGGAGGTATACATATTGAACATATAATACAGGATGATATAACCCGGCACAATAAAATAAAGGGCGTAGAAATAAGTTTCCATCTCCAGAACACCCACGCCCTGCTTTTTTGGTGCGAATACGCTCTCGAATCTCAGATACCATGCAAGGATATAGGAGAAAGCCACGATCAGCGCATCCATCAGCACATGCAATCTGTTAAAATATTTCTGATTATCCTTTATCATAACGGCGTACCGGTTCTCCTGACCACATATCATATATTACAATAATATTACAAAAAGTACAACTTAAATTTTTATGAATCTGACCTGCGTTCTGATACGCGCTCTTGACGGTTCCGATCGGCTCTCCTTTCCCCGGCGGGCTAAATGGAATTATATTCGATTCTGCAGATATTATACCGCCAAATTCCTTCTTGACTTCTCTCTTTTTCTGTGAAATACTATATCTAGTGTATGAACCTGCGTTCCCTACTATAGAAAGAAGTCATAAGAAAGGACAGCCGCCATGAAACGAACGATCAAACTCCACATCAGATCCACCCAGAGACCCATCGGCAGCGGAGCGATCCGCCTGCATACGATCCCCGGCAGCGAGCTCTCGCTCAGGAATATCGTCAAAGCCCTCCGCGCCAGATGATCCATCGTCTGCAAAACGGCCCTGCCCAGCCCGCCGCGGCTTCTCTAGGCAGAGCCGTTTCTTTCTGCCCTTTGAGGAGCCGCAGAAATGCGCCGGGCGTCAATCCAACAGCCTGCGCGCAATCAGTCCAATATCCTGCGCACGAACAGATTATACAGCAGTTCCCCCTCTATCCGCAGATACTGCCGCAGCCGGCTGCGTTCAAAAGGGATCCTGCGCTTTCTCCCGCGCCCAGAAAGGGACAGCAGAAGCCCCTTCCAAAGCCCCTGCGCATACAGCTTTCCATACCCTCTTTTCGCAAAAAACAGAAACTTCAGGAAAAAGCCGCATAAAAGGAAAGGCAGATTTAATAAAATCTGCAGCGGCGGCATATTTTTGGCGATAAGATATACGCTGTTTCGGGAAGAGAGGCGTATCTTGAACGCGTTATAGCGCGATCCCGACGCTCCGCTGCCCGCATGGCGGACGACCGCGTCCGGCGCATAGCGGTTCCGATAGCCATATAATCTTGCCCGGTAGCCGATATCAATATCCTCCAGATACGCAAAATGCGCTTCGTCAAACAATCCTAAGCCGCACAGCGCCTCCCTGCGGTAGATCGCCGCGCCCCCGCAGGCCGCAAAGATATCGCAGGGCAGACGGTAGCGTCTTGCCGGTTTCCCCTTCCCCCGCGCAAAGGCCCAGCCGAACGCGCAGTAATAATCCCCCGCGTCGTCGATGATATCGGGGTTCTGCATGGATACCATTTTCGCGCCGACCGAAAAATAACGCTCGTTACGTCCGATCGCGCGCACCAGCGTGCTGACAAAATACTTTTCCACCGTCGTATCGTTATTCAATAAAATAACATACGGTGTTTTTGCCGCCAGAATCCCCGCGTTTACCGCGGCGCTAAAGCCCCGGTTCTCTGGAAAGCGGATCAGCTCGGCCTGCGGGAACTCCTTTTCGATATAATCGGCGCTCCCATCCTTTGAGCCGTTATCTACCACGATAACGGAAAACGCCGTTTCCTCGCAGGCATAGAGGGAACGCAGACAGCTCCCGATATACTGCATCCCGTTGAAATTCGGTATCACGACGCTCGCCTGCGCCGCCGTGGCCTTCCGCTCCGCCTTCTGCGCTTCAAACAGAGGATCCCACAGGATACGGTACCCCCGCTTTGCCGCTTCTCTGCCAAAGCGCAGGGAGGCAAGCGCCGGATCCTTCTCCAGCCCCTTTATCTGCGCCAGAAGGGGCTTTAACTCATTTCTCACTTTGAGATTCCCGATATCCACGGCCGCCGCATCCTGCTGCAGGACCGCCCGGTGCATATATCCGCTGAAATGGCGGTTCAATCCCCGATAGAGAGGCATTCCGTCCTCCCCGTACGCGCCGCCCGCGATCCTGCCGTGCGAAAATGAGCTGCCGCCGACCGCAGCCAGATCGGGGCGCTGCTCCAAAACGTCGCCCTGATAGAGCACCCGGTAGAATCCGAGATGTTCCGTATGCACCGCCTTTGCCTTCCAGCCCTGCCGCCTGCAGAAATCCTCTACCGCGCGCCGCCCCGCCTCGTACGCATAACGCTTGCTCGCCGGATTGGCCGACGTCGAGCCCGTATGGCAGCGCCAATGATAGAGTATCTGCGGCACGTGCACGATGGCCTCCGGCAGGGAAGCCGCGCCGTATCCCATATCCTCCAGCTTTTTTACCGCTCGCAGAATGAGATCGTGATCCTGCGCCCCATCATATTCCGCGCGGAAGGCAAGCTCCTTCATAAGCCCCGCCTCCATCACAAGGAGATGACAGATATAATTATTGGAAAGCAGCAGATCCAGATTAAATCCCGGCTTATAATGCGGCGAAAAAAAGACGCCGGCATCCGCGCTGCATTTATCCTCGTCCGAATAGAGCGCATACGGCCGCTTCCCGTACTTCTCCCCGCACGCTTCGATCGCATCCATCATCTGATAGAGCGCATCCGCTTCCAAAATATCGTCGTGATCCAGCAGCGCGATATAGCCGCCCTTCGCCGCGCCCAGCGCCGCGTTGGTGTTCTCGGAGATCCCTCTGTTATCCAGCAGACGGATATAACGGATCCGTTCGTCCTGATAGCTTCCTATCACCTTAGAAAGCGTATCCGTCCGGCTCGCATCCGCGACGATCAGCTCAAAATCAGGATAGCTCTGTCTCAGGACGGACTCCACCATTTCCCGAAAATGCGCCGGTTCCGTTTCATAAGCGGGCGCCAGTATGCTGAAACGCTCTCTCCGCCCCCATTCCCTGCGCCTCTGCCTCTCCAGCTCCTCCTCTTGGAGCTCTCTTTTTTCATAACATGTGTTTTTATTTTGCAGACGCTCCAAAGAGGCGTACACCGCCGGCATAAAACCGTTTTTCTTATAGTATTGATACGCCCTTTTCCAGTTGGACAGCCTAAGCAGCTTCCTTACCATTTTTCCCTCCACCGCGCAGCAATATCGCAGACAGGATCGCAGACGCAAAAGAAACCGCCGCAACACAGCTCTTGCAGCCTACGGCAGTCTCTTCTTCTCCCTCTCCCTATGCGCGCGGATCTTCCGTTTTTGTCAGAAATTTACCTCTCCGTCATGATCCATATAGGATACCCCGTTCACGCCTTCCAATTCCATCAGCTTCTGCACCAGCTTCGCGGCATCCTTTGTCTTGCATTCCATCACAAAATCCGCGCCGGAAACAGAGGCGCTGCGGGAACGGAGCGTGCAGCGCTTACTCTCTCCCCGCGCAGTCTGCATGATCTGCTCCTCGCTCTCTAAAGACGAACAGTTGATCACGAGGATCGAATCCGCCGTCCCCACCGGCAACAGCTCCAGAACAAACAACGCGATCGTCACGATCAAGGAAGAGAGGATCGCGATCTCATAGATCCCCGCGCCGCAGATGATCCCGATACTGATCGACCAGAACAGAAACATCAGGTCTTTGGGATCCTTTACCGCCGTACGGAAACGCACGATCGACAGCGCGCCGACCATACCGAGCGAGATCGCCAGATTGGACTGCATTGCCAGAATGATACCGGCCGTGATCACCGAGATCGAGACCAGCGAGATATTAAAGGTCTTGTTATAAAACGTCTTTTTCGTGGAAAGATAATACACGGCAAAAACATAAAGGGCTAGGATCAGATCGATCCCCAACGCTACGCATACCGTCGTCGTCGTGATACTGCTCCCCGTAAAGCTCTCCAATACGGAGCGTTTGATAATGTCTTTAAAGCTCATCGTAATCTTCCTCCTATGCCAGATACCGTATACTTTCTCCCGAGATAATACTTGGAAAAACTGATCTGCTGCAGCGTGCCGGTTTCCAATCTCTCCTTAATATAAGAAGGCAGATATTCGTCAAACTTCACTTCCAAAAGCTGACGGCCGGGCGCAAGCAGGGGATAGCGCACATTGTCCTTTTCAAAGAAGCGCTGTACTTCCAGAGAAGAGCTGATATTCCTGTCAAACGTGATCCTGACATTCCCCGCCTCATGGACGAAGGGGATCCTTTCGTATTCGATCACGGCCTTTGGCCGCATCCCCTTCGTGCGCATCAGCACCAGAAACTGTCTGAGCACCTCCGGGTACGCCGCCATCTCCGGCTCCCGCATGGGAAGCGGGATCCCCTTCAGCAGGAGAGCGCACTGCTCGCGGGTCAGCTCCGCGGATTCCTTGCAGATCATGCCGTTTTTCTTGCTCTTGCGCTCCAAGTGGATCGCCCGGTCCGAAACGTTATAGATCCGTATCCGGTATTTTGCCCTCTCGTTGACGCCGTCCTCGTTCTGATAAAAGCAGCTGTCAAGATAATCGTCAAAATAAACGCTCCGTATCCAGTAACGGCCCTCCTTCCCCGCATGGGGATCCAACGAAAGCAGGCCCTTCAGCCGGAAATACAGGCTGACCTGCTCGTCCGCTCCGATCAGGAATTTATATTCATGCCTGTATTTCCTCTGTTCTTCCATACTACGCTCACTCTTTCTTTTCCAGAAAAATTTTTCTCGTCACAAAATTATAAACCATTACAATGCCCGTGGCAATGATTTTTCCCAAAGTCGCCGCCAGATCGCCGCTCATATGCGCGCGCAGAAACGCCGCGTTGGCGTAAATGCCGTCGATACAGATATAGATGATCAGCTCGTTTAAGAGCAGCCCGATCACGCTGAGCACCGCAAAAACGGCAAATTCCCGCTTTCGGTCCGCATTTTCCTTCCGCTCAAACACAAACGTCATGCTGGCCGCATAATTAAAGATCAGCGAAATGGTAAAGCCAAAAAAGTTGGCGATCAGATAATGCAGCCCCAACGCGGCGGAAAGGAGCTTGAAGATCCCAAAGTCAATGAAAAAAGCCAGAAAGCCTACTACGCCGAACTTCAGGATCTGATCGATTAATTTCTTCATCGCTCTGTTCCCGTCTTTATTTCTCGTCTAATTTTGCCTTCAGGGCCGCCGTCAGGGCGTCTACGCGCGTCTGCGCATCCGCAAGGTTCTCTCCCTTAACGCCCATGTAAAATTTAATCTTCGGCTCCGTACCGGAGGGCCTTGCGCAGCACCATGAATCATTGGTAAGGTCAAAGTAGAGCACATTGGACTCGGGCAGCCCGGTCGGGGTCTGCGCCCCCGTCTCAAGATCCGTGATCACGCCGCTCTTATAATCGCGAAGCGCCGTCACCTTCAGCTCCCCAAACTCTTTGGGCGGATTGGCGCGCAGACGGTCCATGATCTCCGCGATCTGCTTAGAGCCGTCGATCCCCTTTAACGTGATGGAATACTGGCTTTCCTTATAATAGCCGAACTCCTCATACAGATTGAGCATCTGATCCCAGAGCGTGATCCCCTGCTTTTTATACCACGCGGCCGCTTCGCACAGGCACATCACCGCAACCACGGCATCCTTGTCCCGCGCGTGCGTACCCGCCAGACAGCCGTAGCTCTCTTCCAGACCAAAGACATAATGGCGGCTCCCCGTCTGCTCAAACAGCTTGATCTGCTCGCCGATAAACTTAAAGCCGGTCAGCACCTCGATACAGGTCAAGCCGTACTTCTCACAGATCGCCTTCGCCATATTCGTAGTGACGATGGTCGTCACCAGCGCGGGATTCTCCGGCATAGCGCCTATCGCCCGGCGCTCCCGCAGGATATATTCCGCGATCAGCATACCGGACATATTCCCCGTAAAGGGAACATACTTCCCGGTCTTGGTATCCTTCGCATAGATCCCGAGACGGTCCGCGTCCGGATCCGTCGCCAGCACAATATCCGCGTCCTTTTCCTCCGCCAGCTTTAAGGCCAGCGTAAACGCTTTGGGATCCTCGGGATTCGGGTAATCTAACGTAGTAAACGCGGGATCCGGGAGCTCCTGCTCCGGCACAACGTACACATGCTTAAATCCAAGTTCGGAAAGGATACGTCTTACCGGCACATTGCCCGTCCCGTGGAAGGGCGTATAGACGATACGGATATCGTCGGCCATCTCCTTTATGACCTCCGGGTGGATGATCTGCTTTTTCAGCTCCTCCATATAGGCGTCGTCGATCTCCTTCCCGATCACGGTATAGAGCCCGTCCGCCTCAGCCTTTGCCTTATCCATCGTCTTTACGGTATGATAATCCGTTACGGCCTTGACATGCTCGATGATCTCCCTGTCCTTAGGCGCGGTCACCTGCGCGCCGTCCTCCCAGTACACCTTATAGCCGTTATATTCCGGCGGATTGTGGCTGGCCGTCACAACGATACCCGAAATGCAGCCCAGCTTCCTGACAGCGAAGGAAAGCTCCGGCGTAGGGCGCAGCGCGTCGAACACATAGGCCTTTATCCCGTTCGCCGCCATGCACAGCGCCGCTTCGTCGGCAAATTCCGGCGACATCAGTCTGGAATCATACGCGATCGCGATCCCCTTTTCTTTGCCTCCCTTTTCTAAGATATAGTTGGCAAGCCCCTGCGTCGCTTTTCTGACCGTGTAAATATTCATACGGTTCGTACCCGCCCCGATCACACCGCGCAGGCCGCCCGTACCGAACTCCAGCTCCTTATAAAAGCGGTCCTCGATCTCCACCTCATTGTCTGCGATCCCGCGCAGCTCCTTCTTGGTCGCCTCGTCAAAATACGAATCCTCCAGCCAAAACCGATATTCCTCTTTGTAACTCATTCCTATACCTCCTGCTTTTTATATTTTGATCTCCCTTATGCCCCTATGGGATACGCAGGGAGAAATCGCTCCGATCCAGTGAAAAATTGGGATTGTAATACGGATCGCCCGCCGCCAGCGCCTCTTTCCATTTCTCCCTGAAATGTGCGGATTCCTCGTCGTAGCGCCGCGCCCGCTCCCCCGTATCGTCCATGCCCCTAGATTTGGATTCAAAATGGTACAACTCCGCGAACGGGGTGAACACGTTCAACAGCCCCATTTCACGCAGCCGCAGGCAGAAATCCACATCGTTCAGCGCCACCGCAAAGCTCTCGTCCAGACCTCCCAGCAGATCATACCAGCGTTTCCTGACCAGCAGGCAGGCTCCCGTCACCGCGGACACGTCCTGCGCATAACACAGCCTTCCCATATATCCTACGTTTTCTATATTTACCCGATAATGGGTATGTCCCGCGGTGCGGTGCGCGCCCAGTCCCAGCACGATACCCGCATGTTGTATCGTCTTGTCCGCATAATAGAGCTTCGCGCCTACCGCGCCCACGTCCTCACGCTGCCCATACATCAGCATCTCTTCGATCCAATTTACCGTGATGACCTGCGTATCGTTATTGAGCAGCAGCAAAAATTCCCCTTCCGCAAAGGAAGCCCCGAAATTGTTGATCTTGGAATAATTGAACTCCCCTTCATATTTTACGATACGCACCTGCGGATGCCTGCCAATCTCCTCATAGTAATCGCGGATCGCCTGCGACTTGGAGCCGTTCTCAATGACTATGATCTCATAATTCGTATAGGTGCTCAGATCCAGTATCGATCCGATACAGCGGCTCAGATCCTCATAGTGCTCTTTATTCGGGATCAGGATAGATACTCGCGGGCAGGCAGTAAGCTGATAGCGGATGCGGAAGATCGTCTCAAACGCCCTCGTGCTCGTGATCTCAAACCCCGAGAAGCCGCAACCGCGCAGATGGTCCGCCACCGCGCTGCGCGCCGACTCGATACAGTACTCCTTCGCGCTGATACCCGAGGCTACGCTCGCCTTATGCGAACGCCAGTAATAAAGCAGCTTCGGCACATGCACGACCTTCTGGGCCCTAGTCGTTAGGCGCAGGATCATATCGTGGTCCTGACTGCCGTCAAACTCGGAGCGGAACAGCTCCGTCTCCTCCAGCAGCGCTCTGGAAAAGGCGCTGAAATGGCAGATATAGTTATTGGCCCGCAGATTGTCGATCGCATAATCCGGCTTGAAATGCAGCGTGATCATCTTATCGATATTGCCGTTTTTAAAGGTCGCCTCGTCGCAGTAGATATAATCGGCGTCCTGTTCGCAGATCACCTTCATATATTCGTACAGGACCGCCGGGTGCAGGATATCGTCATGGTCAAACAGGGCGATATACTGGCCGCTGGACATACGGTAGCATTCGTTGGTATTGCCGGAGATCCCCTCGTTTTTTTCCAGCTTTTGATAGCGGATCCGCCCGTCCTGCGCCCTCATCTTTTCACAGTATTCCCCGACATAGGAATGCTCCGCGTCCGAACCGTCCGCGAGGCACAGCTCCCATTTGGGATAGGTCTGCGCCCTGACGGAATCGATCATCTCCGCCAGAAAGCGTTTCGGCGTATTATATAACGGCACTAGGATACTGAACGTGATCTCCTTCGGAAATACAGTTTCCCGCATTTCCTTCGCTTCCTTTGCCGTCGGAAAGCTCGCCCTGCCATGCAGACGCATCGCCTTTCTCTCGATCAGCTTGCTGCGCAGCTTACGCACGATCCCGCGCGGGCTGCCCAACCGCACAAGGCGGTCCTTCATGCGTATCATCCAGTGCATGACGCTCCGCAGCGGCCCCGTCGCCTTCCAGATAGGATTGTTCTTGATCCGTTTCAGTTTAACATCCAGATCCTCCGCCTGCGCCTTTGCATCCGCTAATCTGGCCGCCAGCTCGGCGTTTTTCTGCTTTTCCTTCTCATAAGCCTGCCGATAGTATTCCAGAAGGGCGGCCTGACTTTCATTTTCCGTATTGCTCATAGACACTCCCGCCTTTGACGCAGATACGCGCCTTCGTCCTTTGATATAGTCTCTGTCTGGTGCAGCGGTCCCTCGCCAGCATGGAAACGGTATATTCCCCATGCGGCAGCGCGCCGCGCGGGATCCGGCACACAAATCCCGCCAATGCCACATTCTTTTGCTGCGGCAGGATCGCCGCGACGTCCTTGCGGTATCTTGACAAGACCGCCGCCTCGTAGATCTCCCCGCCGCCTCTCTGCAGTAGCAGGCGCCTTTCATAGCGGCAGTTGTCCATACCCAGCACATACGACCAGCCTTCTATCCAGTATACATCGTCGCGCTCGGTAAATTCCAGTTTCTTTTCCTCACGGGCATGTTCCACATTGACGATCAGGCAGCCGTTTTCCCACTGCGCGGGCTCGTTCCCCTTCCATCGCCTGACCGGCGTATAATAGTCTCTTTTTTCATAATCATAAAGGAAATCGGGCAGATACAGATTAGAATGCTGCGCCAGATTCCCACTGTAAAATGGATCGAAGCCCTTTAAGGACGGATGCCGTTCATACAGCGTGTCCTTTTCCTGCAAAAGGCGCAGCCACTTTTCGTCGGAGAGATTGTCGTCCCCCCGACTCAGGGATTCATGGTGGAAGAGCGTCACGTCGTTTCGCAGGATATTATAATATCCCCGCTCGCAGAGCGTATAGCAGAGATCCACGTCGTTATAGGATACCGCCAGCCCTTCAAAAAATCCTCCGGCTTCCCAAAATACCTCCGTCCGTATGAGCAGACAGGCCGCCGTCACCCCTATCATATCATAAATATGCCGATTCTGCCCATGATAATACGCGATTTCATCATGCTGCTTTAGTAATTTATGCACGGGCCCCACCCGCAGGTTCGTGATTCCGATATGCTGGATCAGATCGCCCTGCGGATATAAGAGCTTTGCGCCGACAGCCCCCGCATACGGCCGCGCGGCCGCCTCCGCCAGCTTTACGAGCCAGAGGGGCTCGACGATCTCCATATCGTCGTTTAAAAAGAGCAGATACCTTCCCTTCGCCTCTTTGGCCCCCAGATTACACATGACCGAAAAATTAAAGGGCATTGGCCGGTACAGATACCGGAAATCAAATTCCTGCGCCATCTCCTCTAATATCCTTCGATTCTCCGGCAGGCTGCCGTTATCCACAACGATCAGCTCCAGCCCCAAAAGGGCTCCCCGCTCCGTTTCCAGCGACGTCCCTTCCCGCAGTCCCAAAAGGCAGCGCCGCAGGGTCTCCGGATGGTCTTTGGACGGAACGATCACGGAGATCGTCTCCCCGCCTTCTTCCCCGCGGCCCGCTCTGCATGGGGCCGCGCAGTCCCCTTCCTTTTCCAGATCGGCGGCCTCCCTATCTTCTTTTTCCAGATCGGCGGCCTCGATATCCTTTTTTTCCCGCTTCATATGGATCAGCACTTTTCCAATCGGCGCAATGGCCTTTTCCCCGCCGTTTGCCGGGATCCATTCCTTTGACGTGATCTTTTCGGTCAAGGCCAGCAGCAGCCGATATGCCGCCGCGCCGCTGCAGTCCGTCAGGCACTCCTGCCAAAGCTTCGGCTCCATATCCGCCAGCAGCTCCCTGCGCGCCGCGAAATAATGCCCGAAATACTGGAAGCTCCCCAGCGTATCCGGCGACCACTGCGGCTTAAACCACGGCGAATGCCGTCTGCCCTCTTCATCGAGGCAGTCTTCGTCCGCGTAGGCCAGCATAACGGCGGGATGGCGCGCAAAAAAATCCGCCGTCACCCCCGCCGCCTTTTCCTCGACAACGCCGTCCCGATCCGCAAATATGACGATATCGCCGCCCGCTTTGGGATAACGCAGCTTCTTCCAGCCCTCGTTATGCAGATACCACTGTCTGTAAACGTCTTCCTGCCGCTCTACTTCTTGGACGTACCTTTCATAACATATCGTATTTAATTTATCCCGAATCAGCGCCTTTATCTTGGAAACCATAACTTCCCTCTGTGCGGCCCTTTCCTTTCTCCGGCCTTCCCCGCAATGCTTTCCGCCGTTTCCATAGAGATACGGGTGATCTCCAATTCCGCGTACAGGCCGCCGTCCATATTCAGAAATGTCACGCCCGGATCCTGCGTGGCAAACGCGGCCGTATCTTTGGAAATTAATTTACCATTTAATTTTATATTTTTATCATGTAATGATAACGACCGTTTTTCATTTTGAAGCGTTACAAACCGCACTATGCAGGGCTCCATCGCGGGATCCAGCCGCAGCGCCCGCCGTCCCGCTTTTGCTTCTATCTTTACCGTAACGGGTTTTCCCTCCCTATCGCCGACAGGCAGAAAATACGACGTCTCTTCGGAAAAACCGTTCCCGTTGTCCTCGTAGATCTGGATCCGGTTATGCCGGCGCGCCTCCAGATAACGATACGCCAGAGCGGCGGCGGGAATGATCGCCTGATCGATGGCGTTTCGTATCTCCACCATGGAAAGACGCTCTCCGGTCGAATATTTCTGAAACGCCCTCTCGTTCTCTGCCAGCGTCTCAAGCAGGGCGTCCCCGTATCCGAAACGCTCCCGCAGCAGCGAAAGGCTCTGCCGCTTTCTCTGCTCGGAGCCAAGTCCGTAGCAGTACAGCGCCCTCGCGCACAGCTCCTCCGCCGAGGGGACGGCAAAATCCCCCCGCCCTTTGAAAGCTCCCTCTCCTTTGGGAAATACCCACTCATAATCGATCAGGTGCCAGACGTCCTTTTCCACGATGATGTTAGAAAAGATAAAATCATAGTCATATACGGGCGCATGGCGCGGATAAGCCGCCAGCGCGCAGAATCTTTCAAAGAGCGCCTCAAACCCCGCCGTATCGCCCAGCACCAGCCGCTCATCTAACGTTTCCTCCAGCGTCCGGCCCTCCAGAAAGTCAAAGACCGCCTCTTTCCCGTCCAGACGGCAGTGGTTGATCAAAAGGCCGCTGCCCGCATACGCCTCCTCCATCTGCCTGCAGCTCTCCTGCAGCCTTTCCACATGCGCCTCCGCCTGCCGCGTCAGCGGGACTTTACGGACGAAAAGCCCTTCCTCTCCCCTTCGGATCTCCGTTCGGATCGCGTACTGTGGCGCTCTGTCATTGGAATATTTACTGTAGACGACCGGCAGCGCCTCCCCGACGACCAGCAGATAGGAATTGGAAAATTCGGGGAACAGCCCTTCCTGTATCAGACTGTCAAACGCCTGCTTTTCGTCAAACAGTAACAGCCGCTCCCTGTCAAAATTACGCATGTTATCGGAAAGCTCCCCGAGCTTCGGCAGACGCGCATCCGAATACAGGCAGCTCATAAACTTATAATCGGGATAGGGATAATAGAAAGAGAAGTCCGTTACCGCGTTCTGCGCGCACAGCCGCTCCAGCTCTTTTTTCGTAAACGTGCGGACGCCGCCGCCCCGCGGATAATTTTCAATGCCGTCAAAATAGGCCCCCAGATGATCCTCCTGACAGCCCGCCCAGTATTTCAGGCCGAAACGGTTCTCGATCGCGATCACCAGCCTGCCATGCTCCGCCAGATGTCGCCGCAGGATCGTCAAAAACCTGCCGAAGGGATCCGTCCCCCCGATATAGCTCTGTCCGTATTCAAATACGCCGATCAAAAAAATGTAATCGTAATCGCAGGGAAGGGAGGGCTCTATCGTTTCAAAATTCCCCAGCCGGATCGTGACGTTTCCGCATTCCCGGTTCCGGTACGCATTGATCAGGCTGCGCTTTCGGGAGAGCTCGATACAGGTGACGCTCCCCGCTCCCCTCGCCAGCGCGCCCGTGACCGCGCCGCAGCCGGAACCTACCTCCAATACCTTGTCCGTCTTTTTAAAGGGGAGCCAGCTCACGATATTTTCCCGCAGCGCGGAAAGATGATAGAGGATCGGCCAGCTCTTCCTCTCTTCTATAATCTTTGCGTATCCGGCCGGCGAAGCCTCTTGGACGATCTGAAGCAGCTCGTCCTCGACCGCCCCGTCGCAGTACAGATCCTCTCCCGGATAATAGCTGCGATCGATCGTGACCCGCCCGATTTTTTCCGTCTTTTCCGTCTTTTCCGTCATATCATACATCCTTTACGACAAGCTCCGTTCCCATATCAAAATACCCTACGGTATTTTTATCCGATATGACCGTAATATTCATTACGTCATACAGTCTGTGATATACGGCAAACCGGTCGCCCTCATAGCCGGTAAGGCCGAGCGAGATCAGATATTCCCCGCCCTGAAGCGTCATCTTCTGGGTAAAGACCGCTTCCTTTTTCTCTCCCTTAGCGACCGGCTCTAAAAACGCCTTTTCCACCATCGAATTGGTTCCCGTGATCTCGACGCCAAGCGCGTTCTTGATCGAGCAGGCAAAGATCGGCGCGGGAAGATCTTCATAAAATTCCGCCCGCATATGCACGGAGAAAACGCTGCCCTTGAGTACGGCGTTCGTATGCATTCCCTTTTCATCCGTAATAAAATACTCCGTGATCAGCGCCTGCCGGCTCCCATATTCCAGCGTGTCGATCTCTTCTGGAACGTCCGCTCCACCTTCCAAGCCATCCGGCGATCCGTCTTTGTTTTCCGCCCTTTCCTCTCCGCGCCCCGTCTCCTGCGGGGAGCCTTTCCCGCCGGATATATCCGCCGCGCGCGCGCCCTTCTCGGTAGCCGCGCCGCCTGCCCTGCCCCGCGCGCCCATCGCCGCATACGCCTTTATGCCGGCGTCCTCCGCCAGATCGGTCCCGTGCTCCGCCTCCTCCGCTATGGCGTACTGTCCCACCAGCACCTGCTTATAAAGATCGATCATGTCCCGCGGGGAGCCCTCCGAGAGCTTTTCCCCCTTATTCAAAAGCACCGCCCGGTCGCAGTATTTGCTGATACTGCTCAGGTCGTGGCTCACAAACAGGATCGTCTTGCCCATATTTTTAAATTCTTCAAACTTATGATAGCACTTTGCCTGAAAGAAGACGTCTCCGACCGAAAGAGCCTCGTCCACGATCAGGATCTCCGGATCGATATTGATCGCAACGGCAAAGGCGAGACGGACAAACATGCCGCTCGAATAAGTCTTCACCGGCTGGTAGACATAGTCCCCAATATCCGCAAATTCCAGTATGCCTTCCAGCTTCTCGTCGATCTCCTCTCTGGAAAATCCGATCATCGTCCCGTTTAAGTAGATATTTTCAATCCCGTTGTACTCCATGTTAAAGCCCGCGCCCAGCTCCAACAGGGCCGAGATCCGTCCGTCCACCTCGACGCTGCCCGAGCTCGGATTCACTACGCCGGTAATGATCTTTAAGAGCGTCGATTTGCCGGAGCCGTTTGTCCCGATGATACCGACCGTTTCCCCCCTTCGGATCTCCAGATCGATCCCGCGCAGGGCATAATGCTCCTTATAGCGCTTCCTGCGGGAGAATCCCAGCGCTTCCTTGAGCCGGTCGATGGGCTTGTCATATAATTTATAGATCTTATTTAGATTTTGAACGGAAATCGCAATCTGCTCCATATCGTTCCCTCTATAGCACATCTGCAAAGTGGACCTTCAGGCGTTTAAAGATCAGCGCCCCGATCCCGAATATAACAGCCGTTATGATCCAGAAAAACATCGTGGAGTAAAAATCCTCCCAGAACCATGTCTTTTCCAGCAGCGCGCTCCGATAGCCGTTGACGATATAAAAGACCGGATTTAACTTAAATAACACTTGATATTTTTCTGGCACCATGCTCAGCCGCCAGAGGATCGGCGTCGCCCACATCCCTACCTGAAGAATGATCGCGATGATCTGCGTCAGATCCCGGAAAAAGATCACGATGGAACAGGTCGCATAGGAGATCCCGAGCACAAAGATAAACAGGCAGAAGCTGTAATAAAAGAGCTGGAGCGTGTAGAGATCCGGGAAATAACCGTGCCCCATGAACAAAAGGAGGGTAAAGAGCACAAAAAAGCCGTGGATAAACGTAGCCGCGATGATCTTGATGATCGGCAGGATACTGATCTTAAAGACGACCTTTTTTACCAGATAATGATATTCCAACAGGGCCGTCGTCCCGTTGCTCAGCGCCTCCGAAAAATAAAACCACGGCACGATGCCCGCCGTCAGCCACAGCACATAGGGAGCCTCCACGCCGTTTGCGAGCATTTCCGCCTTCGCGTTCAGCCCCTTCTCAAAGACGACCCAATATACCAGTATCGTCACCACCGGCTGGACAAAGGCCCACACCATGCCGAGATACGAGCCCGCGAATCGCGTCTTGAAATCATTTTTTGCCAGCTTCCAGATCAGCGCCCTGTTTTGATAAAGCTCCGCTGGCAGGACCGTGATCCGGTCATAGAGAAGCGCATAGAGGATCACGCTGACGATCAGGATCGTACTCGCAATGCATTTCTTGACCGTCTCCTCCTGCGGATCGGCAAACGGATTCTCATGCAGCAAAATCACCAGCAGAGCGGCGAAGGCGAGCAGGGAGACGATCGCGATATTGGCCTTTTTGGATATTTTCGTTCTATTCATTCCGTTTTTTTCCTTCGGTATATGCCCGTATCCCCTGCCATACCTTATCCTTATCGGAGATCGTCAGCTCTACGCCCTCTTCCAACGGCCAGTCTATCCCGATCTCGGGGTCGTTCCAGATCAGGCCGCCCTCGTCGTTCGGATGATAGAAATCCGTACATTTATAGGCAAATTCCGCATAATCGGAAAGCACCAAAAACCCGTGCGCAAAATTTTTCGGAATAAAAAACTGCTTCTTATTCTCTTCCGAGAGCTCTACGCCGAACCATTTCCCGTACGTCTGAGAGCCTTCGCGCAGATCGACGGCCACATCGAACACCCTGCCCCGTATGACCCGCACGAGCTTATCCTGCGGAAAATGGATCTGGAAATGCAGGCCCCGCAGCACGCCGCGTTTCGAGGCGGACTGATTATCCTGCACGAAGACCTGATCGATACCGGCCTCTTTAAAATCACGATATTGATAGGTTTCCATGAAATAGCCCCGCTCGTCGCCGTACACCGCGGGCGTGATGATCTTCAGCCCTTCGATTCCGCATGTTTCTACCGTAATCTTTCCCATATCTTCCGCTCCTTTATCCGTTCGCTCCAAAGCTGACGTCAAAATCCACTCTTCCCTCGATCCCGTCAATGGAACCGCCGGACGTATACTGCCACATTTCATATTTCCCCTCATACAGGGGCTGCTCCCTGTATTCGGCCAGCCAGATCACAGGATCCTCCAATCTGCTCATATCCAGCCTGTCATAGTACCAGTTTCTTGAGGCATAAATGCCCGCGCGGTATCCCGCGCTCTCGATCGTTTCACAGAACGCCCGGCAGACCTCTGTCCGCGTCTCCGTATCCAGCCCGTCCGCGCGCCCGTTTCCGCCCGCGCCCTCCGTATCGATAAAGATCGGATAATCCAACGCCTCCCCGTTGTTTAGGCACAGCACCATGCTGGCCTCTTCCACCGCTTCCACCGCGCTCGTCGCCTGCGTAAAGAAATACAGCCCCACCTTTACGCCCGCCGCTCTGGCATTCTCCACGTTCTGATAAAAGCGGGGGTCTTCTACCAGCGTTCCCGTTGTCGAGCCCCGGTATCCGCAGCGGATGATCGCAAATTCCACGCCCGCCGCCCTGACCTTTTCCCAGTCGATCTCCTGATTCCATTTCGAAACGTCGATCCCAAAGCTGCGGTTTTCCTCCGACTGCCAGATCCCCGTCATCTCGGTATCGTCCGCATCCGCTCTGGCCCCGTCCTCCTGCGTATCTTCCTTTTCCGCGTCGATCTCGTCTTCTGTTTTGATCAACAGGGAGATATCGTCGATCGGGATGTATTCCACCTTATCCTTTACATGGATATTGAGCGGGGTCGAAGGCACCTTATAATCTCCCGTCGGTTCCAGCGCGACCTCATATTCCCCCGGCGTCAGATCGCCGATATAGACGATACCGTCCCGATCCAGATCCTTGTACGCTTCGCCGTTAAGGGTGATATACAGCTCCTCGCCCGTTACCAGCTCGCCCAAATCGTTTAAGATCTGCACCCGCAGATCCTTTTCCACCGAAGTCGCGAACAGGCTCAGCTTCTTTCCATAGTTTTCCATCCGCTTCTCATAGTCGGATTTATCCTCGTCAAAAAAGGTCTCGTCGCCCATCCACGCATAGTAATCTACCGCATCCTCCTGTGCCGTCTGCGTTTTCTTTCCCTTTCCGGGATCCGCCGGCTCTCCGGCCTGCGCATCCGCGCTCCTTCCCTGTCCCTGCCCGCGGTTGATCAGATATACGCCGCCCAAGATCAGGCCCATGATAAAAAGCGCGCAAAAAATCGCAAGCCCTCTGACTTTAGAGTCCATTCGCTACCTCTACCAGATATTTCCCATACGCCGTCTTCATTAACGGCCCGGCCAGCTCCAATAACTGCTCTTTGCTGATAAATCCCCGTTTAAACGCGATCTCTTCAATGCAGGAGATATACAGGCCCTGCCGTTTCTGCACCGCGGCCACAAAATCGGCCGCGTCTAACAGGGAGTCATGGCTGCCCGTATCCAGCCACGCAAAGCCGCGCCCCAGCGTCTCCACATGGAGCGTCCCCCGCCTTAGATATTCATTGTTGACGCTCGTGATCTCGATCTCTCCCCGCGCGGAGGGCTTTACCTCCGCCGCGATCCCGACTACGTCGTTATCATAAAAATACAGGCCCGGCACCGCATAATTGCTCTTGGGATGCTCCGGCTTTTCCTCTATGGAAAGCGCCCTGCCGCTTTCGTCAAATTCCACGACGCCGTACTCCCTCGGATCCCTCACGTAATAGCCAAAGATCGTCGCGCCCGTCTCCCGCTCCGCGGCCGTCCGCAGCACCTTCGAAAAGCTCTGCCCGTAAAAGATATTGTCTCCCAGCACCAGCGCCACGTTATCTTTTCCGATAAACTCCTTCCCGATGATAAAAGCGTCCGCAAGGCCCCTCGGATATGTCTGCACCGCATATTCCATACGCAGGCCGAGCTGGGAGCCGCTTCCCAGCAGCTCTTGAAACGCCCCGATATCCCGCGGCGTCGAGATGATCAGGATATCCCGTATCCCCGCCAGCATAAGGGTAGAAAGCGGATAATAGATCATCGGCTTGTCATAAACGGGCATGATCTGCTTAGAGATCGCCTTTGTAAGCGGATACAGCCGCGTCCCCGAGCCGCCCGCTAAAATGATACCCTTCATATCATTTCCTCCCAACGCGCAGAAAGAAGGCTTATTGTTTTCACCATAACCCTTCTTTTTGTCTGCTTATTTCACATGATACATCTCGTTATAATACTTCTGATATTCCCCGCTCGTCACATTTTTCATCCAGTCCCCATGTTCAAAATACCACTGGATCGTCAGGCGTATCCCATCTCGGAACATGGTCTCCGGCTCCCAGCCCACCTCCGCGCGGATCTTATCGGGCGCGATCGCATAGCGCCTGTCATGCCCCTTTCGGTCCTCCACGTACGTGATCAGCTCCTTTGTCACGAGCGCCCTGCGCGGATCGTCTTCCGCCAGCATTTCCTGAAGCGTCTCTATGATCGTATTGACGATCTCGATATTCTGCTTTTCGTTATGGCCTCCCACATTGTAGGTCTCAAACAGCCGTCCCTTTTCCTGCACCATATCGATGGCCTTCGCATGATCCTCCACATACAGCCAGTCGCGCACGTTTCTGCCGTCGCCGTATACCGGGAGCTTTTTGCCCTGCAGGGCATTGTTGATGATCAGCGGGATCAGCTTTTCCGGGAACTGGTAAGGCCCGTAATTATTGGAACAGTTCGTGATATTGGCGGGAAATTTATAGGTATCCATATACGCCTTTACCAGCATGTCCGAGGAAGCCTTGCTCGCGGAATAGGGACTGTGCGGCGCATACGGCGTCGTCTCGTAAAAATATCCGCCGTCCTCTTCCAAAGAGCCGTAGACCTCGTCGGTGGAGACATGGAGGAACTTTTTATCCTCCTGAAAGCCGCCGCCTTCCAGCTCCCATGCGGCCTTTGCGCAGTTTAACATCACCGCCGTCCCCAGCACGTTGGTCCGCACGAAGATCTCCGGGTCCTTAATGCTCCGATCCACATGGCTCTCCGCCGCGAAATGCACCACCCTGTCGATATCGTTCTGCGCAAAAACAGCCGAGATCGCTTCCTTATCGCAGATATCCGCCTTGATAAAGGTGTAATTCTCCCTCTTTTCCACATCCTTTAGGTTTTCGGGGTTGCCCGCATAGGTCAGGGCATCCACATTGATAATGCGGATGCTGTCCCCGTATTTTCGAAACATATAATGAATATAATTGGAACCGATAAAACCGCAGCCCCCCGTTACCAGATAAGTCCTCATCGTTTTTCCTTTCTTTGCTTTAATATCCCAGATAGCTGAGATTCAGATCCGTATATCCGCTGATCCCGTTTATCTTCCCTTTGGAGGTATACTGCCACAGATCATGGCGCGTCGCCTTATAGGTGGGCGCGGCCGCGTACTGCGCCAGCCACAGCCGGTAGCCGCTTAAGGAAGCGGTGTTCATCTTGCTCTCAAACCATGTCTTATTGGCATAGACCCCGGCTATATAGCCGCCGTTCTGAATCGTCTTGCAAAAGGCGTTCACAGCCGCGGTCCTCGACGCCTTGTCTAACCCGTCCGCACGCCCGCCGCTGGATTCCACGTCTAAAAAGATCGGGTACGTCAGCTTATGCCCCTTTACCAGCTCCAGCGCCATCGACGCCTCCTCTACGGCTTCCACCTCGTTCACGGCCTGCGTAAAGAAGTATACGCCCACCTTGAGCCCAGCCGCCGACGCTCCCTGAATATTGGATTTAAAATTCGGATCTTGGATCAGCGCGCCTGTAGAAGATCCCCGGTATCCACAGCGGATGATCGCATAATTAACGCCCGCATTCTTCACGGCCGTCCAGTCGATCCTTCCGTTCCACTTGGATACGTCAATTCCCATTATACCCGAACTGGAATTTGTTATCAATGCCCCGTCGCTTCCAAAATCATATTTTGCGCCCTGTATGATCTGCTCGCCCGTCACAGCCTTCCCGTTTTTGTCGTAAAAATACGTCCTGCCGTCTATCGTCTGCCAGCCGGTATAGCGGTATTCGAGGTTTTCCAGTTTTTTATAGAATCGCTCGGCGGTATAGTAATCGGCCAAGACCGCTTCCACATATTCGTCCTTTTTATTCTTGATATATAACTGGTTCCCGTCCTCGTCCTTTAATTTCGTCGAGGTGTCTTTTTTCGGATTCAAAACGACGACCGCCTTGCAGGAAGCGGACGCGCTCTGTCCCGACGCATCCCTTGCCGTGACCGTGATCAGCGCCTCGCCCGGCGCTTTCCCCGTCACCTTGACCGCCGTATCGCTTCCCTCCACTGCCGCGATATCCTTTTTGTCTACGGCATAGCTGTAGCTTACCGCGCCGGACGCATCCGAAACGGACGCTTTCAGCTCCTTCGTATCCTCCGTATAGAGCTTTACGCTTTCCGCATCGAGCTTTAAGAGCAGGGAGCCCGACTTTGCGACCGTCACCCGGCAGGAAGCGGATACGCCGCCGTCCTCTAACGAGACGGCTGTGATCAGCGCCGATCCTTCCGAAACCGCCGTCACTTTGCCGGAATCGTTCACCGTGGCGACCGACGTCTGATCGCTTTTCCAGCTCACGCCGCCTTTGGAAGCCTTTGCCGTGAGATTTGCCGTCTCCCCCGCCTTCAGCGTCAGCTCCGATTTATCCAATGTCAGCGTAACGGGCGCGTTTTTCACACGGATCACGCAGCTTGCCTTCATATCTTTATTTTTGACCGACACCGCCGTGATCGTCGCGCTTCCCTCTCCCGCGCCCGTCACCTTCCCGGAGCCATCCACCGTTACGGCCGAGGAATCGCTGCTCCACGTTACGGCCTTGTCCCCGTCGGAGAGATTTTCCCCCTCTACCTTCGCCGTCAGCGTCAAAGAGCCTCCGACCGTCAGATCGCCAGCGCCCGAGATACTGACCTTTGTTACCCTTGCCGCAGGCGGCTCCGGCTTCGGTTCCTGACTGCCGCCCGACGAAGCGCCGCCATCCGGCGTTTTGCCGGAGTCTGCCGGATCCGTGCCCGTGCCCTTGTCCTCCTCCGACCCGCCGTCCTTCTCACTGTCCTTTTCCTCCGCCTCGTCGTCTATCTCATCGCCGTCCGCCTCGTCTTCGTCCCGACTTTCCTCTCCCTGAGCCTTTTCCTGCCCGTCCGGCGTTTCCCATGTCATCTCCTGCGTCATCGCCGTAAAACGGCTTCTGGCCGACGCTAACTGCGCGGGATCGGGGATATCGTCCTTATCGACCTCTTCGTATTCGTTCCCTTCGCTTCCGTCGCTGCCGACCGGCGTCTTGGTGGATTCGACCCATTCTACCGTATCGGTCAGGGCCGGAGAAGTCTCGGCCTCCTGCACGGCGGTATCCTCCGCCGCCACATTGACCTCCGCCTCCGTCTTGATCTCGTCGGCCACCTCGATCTTTTTATATTCGATCCGATCCTTGACGGTCACGCTGACCGGCTTGAGCGAAAATTTATAAGCTTTCAGCTCTTCCGTCTCCTTGAGCGCGACCTCATATTCGCCCGGCGTCAGCTCCTTTTTGTAGATGATCCCGTCCTTATCGTCGTCCTCGTAAGCCGCAGTCCGGCCATCCGGCCCTTTTACCTCCGCCTGAAACGCGATACCCGATATCAGTCGGCCGTCCGCCCTGTTCATAAATTTAATCTTCAGATCCCGCTGGACGGAGGTCAGGTTCAGCACCACTTCGTCCTCCGCCTCTGTTTCTTCCTCCTCGTTTTCCTCTTCTTCCTCCGGCTCCGGTTCCTCTTCCAAGATCTGCGCGTTCCTTGCCGCTACCTCCGCATCGGTAACGGCGATCAGCCCGCTCTCTCCCACGAGACTGACCTCGCCCAGCTCTTCTCCCAGATCCGCAAAGGCCGCCAGCTGATCGTCCTCGTTTTTGGCCGATACATAGATACAGCCCGTGATAACCGCCATAACGAGCACGAGCACGCCCGTCGATATCACGATACGGTCGCCGGTGCTCATCTCCGCTGCGCTCTCGCGAAGGCCGTCCCAAAAGGAAAGCAGGGCGCTTTCCTTCTTCTGTTTTCTTCTTTTATCCTTTCTATATATAGGAGCCTTGTCCGCGGATTTTTTATCCGTACCTTTTTTTTCGGATCGCTTTTTCTCAGAAGCCTTCTTTTTTTCGGCGCTTTTTCCGCCCTTTTCCTCCTTTGAGTCCTTCTTTCCTCCCCCGTCTTTCTTTCCTTCCCCGCTCTTCTTTTTCCCCTTTTTGACCTTCTTCTCTAATACGATCCGATCCAGATCGTTTAAAAAATTAAAGGTATCGTCCAGATTCTTTTTCATGCAGAACGCTCCTTGCGCCTTTCGGCGGTTGTATTATGTAAACCCGTTATTTCCACGCAATTTTGCATATTATATCACTCGGACGGCGATACTTCAAGAAAAACCGCCGTTTTTTGGCAAATTTCCGCCCGCGGGCCCCGCTTTTTGTCGACGGATTTCCCCCTGCGGGGCATTGACGAAACGACTCATAAAATGGCAGAATAAATAACAGGGTATTGAAGACTCGCCCACGAGTCTTGGCGCGGGATTCGGGTCTGCTTTCGCAGACATCTTCCGATCCGAATCTCTGCGCATCTCTCGCGGAGCGTATAGCAAATGGGGAATGGAATCCCGCTGCCGACGCAGATTTGTTACTCACCGCCTATCGAGGCGGGGTCATTCCCCATTTGCTATAAATAGGAGGGAGCCGCCATGATGTATATGCACTACTGCAAAAATTGCGACCATTTCCATATGCTCAACGGTCATAAACACAGCTGTCCCGGCTGCGGCGGGGCCCTTTTCGAGCTCTCCATCAGCTTTCTGGATTTTACCCAAATGGACGCAGACGAGAGGGAACGCTATCAAAAGCGCTGTCGGGAACAGGCAGAAAGGCAGGAGGCGTCTCCTAGCTGTAAAAAACAAGCATACCGGCCAGAATGCACAGCGTCCCCGCCGCTTTTCCTGCCGTGATCCGTTCCTTGAAAAAGAGCCTGCTAAACAGCAGGACCAGCACATAGCCCAAAGACTCCAAAACCGGCCCGTTTTTATAATCGAGCCCCCGAAACGCCAAGATCGTCAGGAACATGGACAAAAACAGCAGCGCGTACCCGGTAATGACGGAAACGTTCAGATATTCCTTCCAAAACGACATATGCTCCTCCATCGCGCTCTTTTTCAGCAAAAGCTGCGAAACGGAAGCGACCGTGACCGAAACGATATAGATCAAAAAATAGGGATTCATACGCTCTCCTTCCCGCCGCTCACGTTGACGATGACCGTTCCTGCGATCACCAGCAGGATCCCCAGAAGATTGCGCGCCGTCAGCTTCTCGTGAAATACGACCGCCGCCCACAGCATGGACCAGACAAGCACCATCGCCCGATTGGCGTACGCCGCCGACAGTTCAAACCGTTTGATGACCTGCTGCCAGAAGACCGCATAGATCCCCAGTATCAGTATCTCTACGCCGTAAAACAGGCAAAAGTCCGGCGAGAACAGCTCCTGCGACGCGGCCAGCTTCGCCGCGATACCGGAGCCTGTATAGATAACGATCACGAGCTGCAGGAAAATCAGATCCTTTATCCGCAGCGCTCTTCCTTTATCCTTTTCCATCTTACACGCACCTTCGATCACTATTTAAATTTATTTGCTAATATATTCCAATTATAATATAATAAAAAGAAATATCCGTCAATGCCAGAGGCGACGGCGTAGCTTATCTATACGGAGGTATCCCATGTTTTCCATAAAGAGTCCGTCAGAATGCTTCTCCCATATCGGGAAGCGTCTGTCCAGAGAAGAGAAGACCGCGTTTTTTTCCGCGCTTTTTATCGGTTTTTTCTGCCATATTTTTATTTTTACCAACTCCATGTATAATAACGACGATATCCGCTATCTGTACGTCACCTTTGACAAGCCGGAGCTCGGGCGCTGGCTCCAGACCTATGCGGCGGGCATTTCTTCCTATTTCAGCCTGCCTGTTGTCAACGGGCTCCTTTCCCTGTTTTATATCGGCCTCGCGGCTATGTTCCTAGTACGGATATTTGACCTAAAGAATCGGGTCGGGATCGTCTTAATGTCGGGCCTTTTGGTCACGTTCCCGACTATGGCGTGCCTGTATTCCTTTATGTTCGCGGCGGATCCTTTCCTTTTAAGCTGCCTGCTCAGCGTGCTCGCGGCTTACTTCGCGACGCGGACAAGACCGGCTTGGTACTGGATCCCGGCCGCGGCCTGCCTGTGCGCCAGCGTCGGCATCTATCAGGCTTATCTGCCCTTTACGCTGCTCCTCATGCTGCTGTTCTATATCCTGATGCTTCTTGCGCCGGAGACCTATTCCGACAAGCTGCTCCTGACAATGGGCGTACGCTACCTTCTGACGCTGGCCGCCGGCATGTCCGCCTATTATATCGGCATGGAGCTCACCCTGAAAATAAAGCATACGCAGCTCAGCGGCTATCAGGGGATCGGAGAAAGCTCCTTCCCCGGCATAGCGGAGCTCAAAGGCCGCCTGCATACGCTGTTTTCCGACTTTCTGGACTTTTTTAAACCCTCGCAGGTGCTCTCCTTTAACCGCTGGATGCAGCTGGCCCTTATCGTGTGTCTGCTTCTGCTGGCCGTATTCTTTTTTACGCTGTACGCAAAACGCCGTATCTACAAAAGCCCGCTGCGCAATATCCTGCTGGTATTCTGCCTCCTCTGCATTCCCCTCTCCGTCAACGTCATTTACCTGATCTCCGACGGCGTCGGTTTCCATATGCTCATGCGCCATGCATGGTGCCTGCTCTTTATCGCCGTGATCGTCCTGTATGAAAAAGGCGCGCCCGCCTTTTCCTTCACGAAGCAGCGGCTGCTCGAGTGGGCCTCCTTCGCGGCGCTGTCTCTGGTCGTATGGAATTATATCCTGCTCTCCAATATCGCCTATTTTAATATGAACTTCCGCTATGAAAAAACCTATGCATTATGTATCAAGATAATGGACAGACTGGAACAATCGGAAGATTACGACAACGACCGCCCGATCGCCTTTATTGGGAACTTCAGCAAGACCTATAAGATGGAAGCACTGGCCGATCTGTTGGAGCCTATGGCCGGTACGAGCGGCCCGCGGATCTTCCGCGGCGCCAGCCGCGCCTATCTTCCCTTCTTCCAGAATTGTCTCGGCGAAGATATCACCGTCGTTACGCCCGAGGAGGAAGCCGCTCTCGCCGCAACGCCGGAATTTCAGGAAATGCCGTATTTCCCCCACGAGGGGTCTATCCGCGTAATCAACGACACAACTGTCATAAAATTAAACGACGGCTAAACCAGCCCACAGGAGTATGCCATGAACGACAACGCAAACTATAACGAGCCCGAGCTTCTGACACAGGAGACGCAGGAGATCCCGGATACCGGTATCGGCGGGGAAACGCCCCTCCGGCCCGCCGGACAGGCCAAAAAGCCCAAGCGCAAAACAGGCGCTTCTCTAAACTCCTCCCGAAAACGCAGGCAGAAGGCCGGAAAGCATACCGGCTCTAAAAGCGCCGCAAAGGACGGGAGGCGAAAGGCTTCCCCGCACAAGAAGCGCAAGGCGGCACAGAAAAAAAATCTTTCTCTCCATATCGCGCTGATCGCTTTGATCCTGCTGATCGGGATCTTTGGCCTGATCCGCCTGCTCCTCTGGAACCGGGGAAACGATTCCGGTTACGATCCTAACGAGGTCACTACCGAGTTCGATACGGAACCCGAGGATTATTTCGTACCGCAGAGCTCCGACACCGTTTCCCTGCAAAAGGACGACGGCGTCACCTCGATCCTGCTTCTCGGCAACGGCGCTCTCGCCGCGACCAAAAAGGAAGAGGACAGTATCGGCAGGCAGCTGGAGGCGCTGACGGGCGGGAAGGTCTACGACGCCAGTATCAATCACAGCTATCTCTCCGTCAAGAACATGCCCTATGACGAGAGCTATCCGGCCGACGTATTCAGCCTGTACTGGATCGCGCAATGCATTGCCTCCGGGGACTATACGCTGTTAGAGGATCACGCGCGGATCTGGGACGGGGATCCGTACGTGCAGGAAACGGTAGAGATGTTAAAATCTTTGGATATGACGGCCATCGACACGATCGTGATCATGTATGATTCCCACGACTATGAGGCGGAGCGGATCCTAGCCGGCCCCTACGACGATACCCTTGCCGCCACCTGCTGCGGCTGTCTGCAGCAGGCTCTCCTGCTGCTGCAGCAGGCATATCCGCAGGCCCGTATCATCGTATCCTCGCCGTTTTTTGCCTATATCGAGGACGGAGACGGCAAGCTGCAGCCCGGCAGTATACTGAATATGGGACAGGGGACTTTAGCGGATTACATGATCGCCTATAAGAATATCGCGGTCAACGCAAACGTCTCCTTCATCGACCATTACTTTGGAACGATCACGGAGGACAATTATGAGAAATACCTCGAGGACGACAAGGAACACTTAAACGGCAGCGGCAGGACAGCGATCGCAAAGCGGATCGCCTCCTTTATCGGTTCTTCGAACTAAGCAGCTCCAAGAGCCGCCCCACAAGCCCGAGACAGAGCGCGGCAAACGCGGCCAGCAGCAGATAGCACAAGGCGCACAGCCCCGCTAAGAGAAAGAAATTTTTTATCGTTATCCTGCGAAATGCAAAAAACATCAAAACATACGCCGCGAGGTTTCCCGCAAGCAGCAGCGTATGTTTTTTTGTCCAGAACGCGCCGAACACCTTTCCGGTATAGGCCGCGGAGATAAGCATCCCCGCGCCCGCCGTCAGAAAGGTAGCGGCCGCTGTCCCCGTCAGGGACGCGTACCGCGTCAAAACCGGGCACAGCATAAGCTCCATCAAGAGCATTCCGACGGACAGCCCCGCGATAAAGCGCTTTTTATCCGCCGCGGAGAGCACCATCGTAAAGACCAGCGTCATGCCCAGAAAGGCGATCGCGAACGATAGAAAGGACAGCGCGCCGCCGCCCGCCCGAAACGAAGGGCGGTAAAACAGCGCCAGAATATGCGTGGAAGCGGCGGAGATCACCGCGGCGACCGGCAGCACCAGCCCTACGATCACCAGCGTCAGATCCCGGATCGCCTCTCTCGCCTTTTCCAGCTCCCCCGCCACATAATTCCCCGTCACGATCGGCAGCGCGACCGTGTAAAAGGCCGTCAGCAGAAAATACGGCACTTTGGCGAAGGTCGCCACTCCCGTGTAATATCCGACCAGCTCGTCGCTCCCCGATACGCTCTTTAAGATCAGCGTATCGAGATTCATCATAATCGTAGAAACGCAGAACAGCAGCAGATAATTCAGCGTCGTCCGCATATATTCCGACGCGCTTATCTTCTCCCCGTACAGATGAAACTCCTTTTTCCTGCGAAACACCTGCCAGAAGGAGAGCAGCATCGTAAGCGCGCCCGCAAATAAAAAGCCCGCCTCCGTACCGATCACCGGATCCCGGAACACAAACAGGATCGCCGGTATGACGGAAAGCTTCAAGATCGGATATATGATCCCGATCCCCGCCTCCGCGCCAAAGGCTTTATGCCCGTTCAAAATCCCGAGCATCAGGGAGTACAGCCCGGTAAAGGGCAGCAGACAAGCCACGCCCCGGATATAGGGCGCAAGGCTTATATCTCCCAAAACGCCCGCCAGAAAGGGCGCGCCGAAATACGTCCCCGAGAAAAAGACGGCGATCATGCCGAGCTGTACCAGCACGCCGAGCCGTATCAAACGCTTTTCTTCATACTTCATCGCCGAGATGGATCTTGCCATTCCCTGCCTTACCCCGTCGGTAAAAAAGATATATTCAAAATTGATGATCGTAATGATCGTGCCGATCACGCCGTACTGCTGCTCGGAAAGATATCTTCCCAAAAAGAAATGCATCGTATAGCTGCCGATCACAAACGCCATTTTATTGCAAACATGCAGGATAATGCCCGTATACATAGTTTCCGCCTTTTCCCTGAAAACTTTATTGCCGCCGTCCAGTTCCTATGATATGATGAAATGATCAGATCGTGCACAGACGGAGGAATTTATGATTTCACTGATACCGCGGATCACAGGACGATCCGTTCTCTTTCTCACAACCAAAAATCTCGACTATATCCGCAATTCACAGGAGATCGCGCTGCTTAAAAAATACGCCGCCTTTGTCCATGTTATCGGGAGTAAGAGCCCCTCCTATCCGCGGCGTCTTTTGTCCGTATGGGGCCGCCTCCTCTTCCTGCCCATGAGACGTTACGACGTCGTCTTTGCGGGCTTTGCCCCCCAGCTCATCGTGCCCTTGTTCTCCTTTAAATTCCGCGGGCGGTTTCTGATCGAGGATTTTTTTATCTCTTTTTATGACACGCTTGTCTTTGACCGGAAGAAATTTTCGCCCAAAAGCCTGCCCGCCCGTCTTCTTCACAGGCTCGATGAGCGGACGATAAAAAGGGCCGATCTGGTCGTTTCCGATACGGATGCGCACGGCGCGTATTTTGCGTCGGAATTTCAAAAAGATCCGGCCATGCTCGGGACTCTGTATCTGCAGGCGGATCCCCGTATCTACTATCCGCGCAAAGTCCCTTCCCAAAAGCCGGACGGATTTCTCGTGCTCTATTTCGGCTCTATCCTGCCGCTGCAGGGGCTCCCCGTTATCCTGCGCGCCATAAAGCGCCTTGCAGACTGCCCCGGTATCCGCTTTGTCCTGATCGGCCCGATCCCGGATACCGCAGAAAAGCCGGCTGGCGATAACATCCGCTATCTCTCGTGGCTTCCCCAAGAGGCGCTGGCCGAAGAGATCGCGAAGGCCGATCTTTGTCTGGCAGGGCATTTTGACCCCGATATCCAAAAGGCCCGGCGGACGATCCCCGGAAAGGCCTATATCTATGAGGCGATGGGAAAACCCATGATCTTAGGCGACAATCCGGCCAATAGAGAGCGGGAAGGGTTGTGGAAGGTTCCCGTTTCCTATGTGCCTATGGGAGACGATACGGCGCTTGCGGACTGTATCCGGGATCATTTCTTATCATACTCCAATTTCCGCAGATGATACTGGATATCCTCGAGCAGCTTCCTGTTCGCCGCGATGATATCCGCCTGCAGTCCGATCACAAAGGTCATAAAGCCCATGATCATCAGCGTACACGCTAGGATCAGGGACTGGACATGGCCCGCGCCGCCGCTCGTAAAGAAAAGATACAGAAAGCGGATCCCGATCCCTAGCCCGATCAGGAACGGGAACAGCGCCACCACGGTAAAGCAGAACAGCGGCCGGTACATCATAAGGGCGCGCAGGATCGTCAGCATCGAGCGTTTCACATACGAAAACATACTGTGAAACAGTCTGGAGGGGCGCAGCTCAGAATTGGTGCGCACAGGCACGGAGGTGATCGCCATTTTATTGCGTCCGGCCTGCACGATCGTCTCGAGCGTATACGTATATTCATTGATCACATTCATACGCATCGCCGCGTCCCTGCTGAAGGCGCGAAAACCGCTCGGCGCGTCGGGAATGTCTGTGGCGGACGCCTTTCTCACCACATAGCTGCCGAAGTGCTGGAGCCTTTTTTTGAGCGGGGAAAAATGCGCCGTATCGTCGATCGGGCGTTCTCCGATCACGACCTCCGCCTTTCCCTCTAGGATAGGCCGTATCAGCTTTTCTATATCCGCCCCGCAGTACTGGTTATCCGCGTCCGTATTGACGATGATATCCGCCCCGTTTTTCAGGCAGGCGTCCAGCCCCGCCATGAACCCTCTGGCAAGCCCTCTGTTGCGCGCAAAGCTGACCACATAATGCACGCCCCAGTTTCTCGCCACCTCTACCGTATTATCGCTGCTCCCGTCATTGACGATCAGATATTCTATCGTATCGACGCCCTCGATCTGTTTTGGCAGATCGTTTAACGCGATCTTTAGCGTTTCCGCCTCGTTATAACAGGGGATCTGTATGATGAGCTTCATTCTTCCACCTCTCTGGCGATCTCATAAAGAGACAGCTTCAATCTGTATTCTACATAATTTAACGGAATCGGCGTCAGCGGATTGCTGATATGGAAGTAATCCAGATAGCTTAAATGATTCCAATTCGTATACGCCTTATTGACGGAAAGCCCCCGCAGATCGCGCTCCATATCCGGCATTTCTTCAAAGGCCGTATCATAATCCATATAATACACATGTTCGTAGCGCTGCGCAAGCTTTGCGAGCTGCTCCCCCAGCGCTTCGTCGGCATAATACACGTCGCACCCCGTCAGCAGCTTGACCGGAAATATGAAAACGATCTGCTGCTCCTCCGGCCCCGCGATGAACGCGTCGCCCGGCCCGATGTACTCGCATATATCCGCTAAAAACTCCCATTCGCAGCGGCTGTGGTCCTTCTGCACGGCCAGCCCCCTGTCATAAGGCACGAAGCTAAGGAACATGAGAAAGGACAGCGCGGCGGCAGCCCTTATGTCCATCTGCTCCAGCAGATACGCGCCCAGCAGATAGATGACCGGCAAAAAGAGCGCCGCATACCTTGCGAAATAATAGTAATACAGGATACGCACCCGCATTACCATGGAATACATGACCACGCAGTACAAAAACAATAGCACCAGACTCACCGTCAGCTCATTCTCAAGCAGTCTGCGCGGCTTAAAAAACAGAACCAGATAGATCATCGGCACCAGCAAAAGGCCCGACATATAAATATAGACGCTGATCTGCAGATACTCGCACGCCGTCGCCGTCCCGCCCTTTAGGATCCCCTGATCGATAAAAAACAGGAGCGAGCCCGCAAGAAACAGACGGATCAGAACGCACGAGGCGCTCACGAGCTTTTCCTTCTTTTCAGCCAGACGCCCCGCCGCGGCAAAGAGCGCGTTTTCCACCCGCGCGCAGCGCAGCAAAAAGGAGAGCGCGATCACGGCCATGCAGACGCAGACAATCAGCGGGATCAGTGTCTTTTCTCCCAAAAGGCCGCCGGTCACCCGGCTCAGCTCGTTGTAATTCCCATAGGAATAATACGGCGCGATCGTAAACGCCCAGAGCGCGCCCGCGCCGTAGCCCGCGGCGCTCCCCGCAATCGCCGTCAAAAAGTCCTTATCCCGCCGCTTTCCGTACATTACCGTAAGCACGATGAGAAAGATCGGGATAAAGGCGTATAGGCTGATATGATAAAAGGAAAATACGATGATCGGCAGCATACAGCGCCATTTCCGCCCTTCGCCCGTTAAAAAATACAGGAACATACAGACCAGCAGGACAAGCCCCGTCTCTGTCAGGGAGGATTTGGACAGCCACAGTACGATCGGGCTCGCGGCCAGCATCAGGGCCGCGAATGCGGAGACGCCCTTTTTCAGCCGCAGATTCTCACAGACAAAATACAGAAGGAACAGCCCGCACAGATAAAGCGGCGTCTGCACGCCGATCATCTGCGCATATCCGAATATCGCCCCCCATAGCGCCAGCAGCGCGGAATAGGTCGGCAGTCCGTGTATCGTCCCTACGATATTGGTAAAGCGGGACGCGTCCGTTTCCGTCTCCCCGATCACGCGCGGCAGATACAGGTTATTCTGACTGTAGACAAAATCCAGATATTTCTGGCGCTCCTCTGGCGTTTCCAATTTGGTAAACTCTTCCATCTCCATATAATTGTGCGTATCGTACGCAAGCAGGGCGAGCGCCTTTACCTGATAGGTCCCCTGATCCTGTCCCATGCTGTAGAGCTCGAATTTATTCCACGTAAAGGGCAGGGCAAGCGCCATAATTAAGAGCGGGGCCGCATAACGCCTCATATCAAAGCTGACCTCGGGCAAAAGACGCCGCAGAATCCCGCTCCCCGCGGCGCGGCCCCTTACGCACTGCGTCTCCCCTTTTCCCGCCGCGGCCTCCCGCCTCAGCAGATAAAGCGCCGCGCCAAGCTCGGCCGCAAGCGACGTCCCCAAGACGCGCAAAAATCCAAACGCATCGGCCCAGAAAAACAGCGCGCTGACAACGATATAGAGGGAGAAAAAGCCGCAGACCGCAAATACGGCCAGCTTCACGATATTGATCCCCGGCTTTGCCTTTCCGATAAGATATCCCCACAAAAGCAGACATACCGCCGCTAATAAAGCTATCATTTCCTCATTCCCTTTCCGCCCCTCGCTCATACAAGCCAAGCGCCCCAGAGCCGCCCTCTACTCTCCCGCGATCAGAATACTGCCGTCCGCGTCGTTTCGGTACTTCGCAACGAAATACAGATCGCTCCCGTCATAGGGCTGCGTAAAATCATAGGGCTCCTTCGTATAGCCGTTCAGCCATTCGACAAAGGTATAGCCCTCCTTCTGCGGCGCGAGCGGCTCCTCCAGCACATCGCCGACCAGCCCCTCCACATAGGAGATATACAGATCGCCGTCGCCCCCGTCCAGATATACCTTCTTAGACTCCCTGCCGTCCACCCACAATCCGGTCAGGTACGCTTCCCTGCTTTCGACAAAGCCCCGCAGCTGCTCCAGCGCTTTTCGGTACTCCTCTTCCCGCGCATCCGCATCCTGCCCTTTGTTCCTGTCCCACCTGACGCCGTCCATGAGAGCGCTCTTTTCCACTCCGCGCGCCATCTCCTCCAGCTCTCCGTTTTCCAGCGTTTTCAGATAAGGCAGAAAATCCGTCTCATACAGCTTTGACGCCAGAGAGCGGAACTCCTCCTTTTCATACATACGATACCAGATGGAAAAATCGTCCATCGGCAGGGCCGCGAACAGGCCGTACGGGCTGACGCTGCTGATATAGTGCTGGTTCGTCCGCGGGTTCATGATCGGATTGCCCAGACTCATATCATAGTCCCATGCGGGGCCCGCAAAGATCCTGCCGTCGGCGCTGTCCGCGTCTTTATAGAAGTACTGGCTTGTAGAGGACGCGTCGTAATTGCGCACGATCTCTTCTAACAGATACTTTCGGGCAAAGCTTTCCAGATCGATATAATCCGTATAATGCAGTCCCGTCCCGGGATTGATCCCATCCTCGGCGTACAGCGCGTCCTCAAAGCTCTGCCAGAGGCCCGCGATATAGACCACCTCCGACTTATCCGCATACTCCGGCTGCTTTACCGTAACGGGCTGTCCTCTTTTTGTAATAAAAAAGCTCGGGCTTTCGTAGATCCTAGAAGGGCGCTCGATCTCCAAAAGATAACCGCCCGTGATATCCTCCGTCCCGATCTGCGCGTCGTAGCCGCGGTATACGACGCCGTTTTCCAGCCTTTGGATCCCGGCCCGCTCCGGATCCTCCTTTGAGAGCCGCGCCGCCTCTTCCCGATTGAGCTCTTCCTCCTTCGGCTCATACAGCGTATAATCCTCCAGATCGCGGATATCCAGCCTGTTCTTTGCGATCTCGACCTTTTCACTGAGCTGATAACAGCCCTGATAGTCCCCGTTGACATACAGATCTACAAAGCGGCTCTCCGGCGGCTGCGCCACGCCTCCCGCCTTCGCCATCGTAAACGCGATCTGATTCCTCAGCAGCGTTTTATCGGACCAGTTGCTGAGCAGGTTCCACTTTACCGCGCTCCCCATGCCCAAAAGGCCGCTTCTCTGCCGCAGCGTCATCTGATAAGGCTTTTTGACCCAGTCCGCGGAGGTATTCCCCCTGACGCGGATCCTCTCCAAGAGCTCCTCCGTTTCTACCCGGCCGTCCGCTGACACGAGCAGAAGCTCCGCCCCGTACTGCTGCGCATACGGCGCTTTGGAAAGCGCGTCCGCCCTTTCCGCTCCCATATCCAC
>CANQTG010000006.1 GCA_947626715.1 uncultured Lachnospiraceae bacterium
TGTTCTATCTGAAATGCGTTTCTGCAATTCATTCAAAAATATTTCATTTTAGACTTGACTTTTAATAGTTAGTCTTTTTAACGCTATTCTATCGGTTATCGCCTTATAGCTTGCGACGATTTCAAGCTGTTCCTCGATAGAGGGAACAGGTAACTGCATTTTTTCAAATTCTTCCCACGGCATACTCCCTCGAACTCCGCCAACCGCAATAAATGCCGCTTCTCGGTCAAATTCAGGGCGTTTGAACCACATATCCAGATATTCAGGAAGAATGACCGTTTTGTCCTTTACTCGAAAAATAGGATAAGCAGGAGACATTATCGCTTTTTCATATTCATCTAATCGTGCCACCGGAATTTTAGAGTCTCGGCTCACCTGCATAAGACTGACGGCAAAATCATCTTTTCTGATAACTTTATATTTTGTCAGATCTGTGCCATTGGTATTTGCAACAGATTTAATGAAACATTTATCAATGCTTACGCCGAGAAGTTCGGACACTGAGCCATCGCTGTTGCGTTCATCTATTTTATCAACAAGCTCATAAAGAGCCTTATAATTCGATTTCATATCCCAACTCCTTGAACACACTCAGCAAATCTGCTTTTGACTTTTCCTCTTGCACAAGCAGCTCTTTCAATTCACTTTGCAACGCTTTCATTTTGGTGTCAAAGTCAATATTTTCATCACGGTTAATAAACTCGATATAGCGGCTCGGAACAAGAGTAAAACCTTTCTCCCTGACTTCATCAATGGAAGCTGAATAACAGAACTCCGGCACATTCTCATAAGTCTGCTCAAAGCCTTCCTGCTGCCAGTTGTGATATATCGCCGTGACTTTTGCTCTATCTTCCTCTGTCAGTTCTATGTACTTCTTTTCATATGGACTGCCCATTTGTCGCAAATCCATAAAGAGAATTTCATCTTCACGGTTGCGGTAACGTTTTAGTTGTCCGTTTTGTTCCACGACACGAGCCTTTTTATTCTTGTTCAAAATCCAAAGCGTTACGCTGATGTCTGTCGTATAGAACAGGTTTCTCGGCAGAATTATGATGGCTTCCACAAGATGATTTTCGATTAGCTGCTGGCGGATTTTAAGTTCTGTGCCATCGTCGGACAAAGCTCCGTTTGCAAGCAGGAAACCCGCTATGCCGTTTTGTGAAAGCTTCGAGACGATGTTCAGTATCCACCCATAGTTGGCATTGCTCGTAGGCGGGACTTCATAACCGCCCCAGCGAGGGTCATCTACAAGCTCGTTTTCCGCACGCCATTCTTTCTGATTAAAGGGCGGATTTGCCATGATATAATCCGCCTTCAAATCCTTGTGTTGGTCATTGGTGAAGGTATTTGCCGCCATTTCTCCGAGATTTGCGGATATGCCACGGATAGCCAAATTCATCTTAGCCAGTTTGAAAGTGGTGTTTGTGTATTCTTGTCCATAGATGGACACATTCTTCTTGTTCCCGCTGTGAGCCTCTACGAATTTAATCGACTGCACAAACATACCGCCCGAACCGCAGCAAGGGTCGTAAAGGATACCGTCATACGGTTCAAGCATTTCCGCAATCAGGTTGACAATACATTTCGGCGTATAAAATTCTCCCTTGCCTTTTCCTTCAGCAAGAGCAAATTTACTCAAGAAGTATTCATACACGCGTCCGATAATATCGTTTTCTTCATCTTCGGTGCTGATACGATTTATTTCATCAAGCAGCGAAGCCAACTTTGCCGTATCAAAATGCAAACGAGAGTAATAATTATCGGGCAAAGCTCCCTTCAGAGCAGGGTTATTCTTTTCTATCGTAAACAAAGCGGTATCAATTTTCAAAGCAATGTCGTCCTGCTTCGCGTTTTCGATGATATAGCCCCAACGGCTTTCTTCCGGCAGATAGAACACATTTTCCTGCGTGTAAAATGGTTTCATATCGGCATATTTTTCACCGTGGATCTTAATAATCTTCTCTCTGCATTTTACGAATTTATCGCTTGCGAATTTAAGGAAGAATAGGCTTAAAACCACATGCTTGTACTCGGCGGGTTCAATAGCGCCACGAAGCTTGTCCGCACTTTTCCAAAGGGCTTCCTCCATAGGTATCTCTTTTTTTGGCTTTACTGTTTTTGGCATTTTAAAATCCTCACTTTCTGACAGCATACCGCGGTCATTTATCTTCCGATAAAATGTTCATAACATCATCTACTATACAATCGAGGCTTCTGCATACTTTTGCAAGAGTATCAGTAGACTGTTTCATTTTTGCTTAATTTATTTATTGTATAGCTGGTTAGTTTTGCGGCATTTTGCAAGTTTTTCTTTTTCGCTGTGCTGTCATTCTTTATGCAAGATTCACTAATCTGCAGGGCGGTGTCCCCCACACACTATAACTTATGGAACTGCGGGCGGCGCTCCCGATAGGTTGTATAATAGCGGAAGCCGCATTCCTTCAGCAGCTCGGCCGCTTTTGCAAATTCATAACCGATGTATCGCGGGTCGTGCGCGTCGCTGCCGATGGTTACGATCTCGCCGCCGAGCGCGCGGTAGCGTTTTAGGATACCCATGCAGGGATTGGGCTGCGAAAGGCCGTATTTCAGTCCGCCGGTATTGATTTCCAATCCTTTTCCCCTCTCTAAGAGCAGGCGGAGAATGGAGTCGAGGATCTCCCGGAACCGCTCATAGGAATAGTCCTTATCCTGCGAAGGGCCGTAGCGCACGACATAGTCCAGATGTCCGTAAACGTCGAAGCTGTCAAAGGCTAGGATATTTTCCAGAATGGAGGAAAAATACCCGCCGTAGGCTTCCTCCTGCGTGCGCCCCTCAAAAAATGCGGGATAATAGGGGTCTTGGCGGTTGCATACGTGAGAGGAGCCGATGATAAAGTCGAAGGCATGGGAGGAAACGTAGCTTGCGTGCTCCGCCTTTAGATGGGGCTGCAGGCCCAGCTCGACGCCGAAAAGAATCTCGATCTGTCCGGCGTATTGTTCCTGACAGCGCGTAAGCTCCCGCCGGTATGCGTCTGTATCGAGCAGGAAATAATCCGCCGGAACGTCCGGCGAGGGCGGATAGTCGAGGTCGAGATGTTCCGTAAAGCAGATCCGCTCCATGCCGAGGCGGATCGCCTGCGTTATCATTTGCTCCATAGGGGCGTCGCTGTCACCGGAGAAGGAAGAGTGCATATGAAAATCCGCGGTTATCATAAGGAGGGATCCCTCCTTTTTCTTTTTGGCGTCCGTTCCTTTAAAACGCCGGAGAGGGACAGGGATTGCTCCAGATAGCCGAGACTTTCCCTGCGAAGGCGCGCATAGCCGTATCCTCCGGCGCGAAATACCGGGTGAAAGGCACTCCAGACATAGAGCAGGGAAGCCTCCATCAAAAGCCACCGAAGCGCCGCGTCCAAAGACCGCTTTGGCAGACGGCGGAGCGCATGGGACTGAAAGATGATGTGCGGCAGTTCGTCGCGCAGCATTCTGGCGCAGATACTCGCCAGCGCGGGAGAATCCGCGACGGCGTTTGAGAGCGCGTCATAGTAGCTCAGCGCAATGATCTCGGCGGTCACGAGGACGATGATCTCGCATTTGAGCCCGCCCAGCTTCCTGAGTCTGCGAAAGATACGGTCGGAAAAGGAGCGCCGCGCCGCCTCGACATGATAGTGATCCATGTACTGTCGCAGATAGGCCGAATGCAGGTTTTCCTCCCGGATAAAGCCTCGTATCGCCTCCAAATAAGCCGGTTCGCCGCCCGCTTTGACCCAAGCGTCCGCGGCCTTTAATAGGTGCAGGCCGTCGGAGCCCTCGCCCCTTTGGAACGCCCGTATGGACGGAAAGAGCAGACGCCTTTCTTCTGCCGTAAGGCCCGTTTCCTGCGAAAAGTCGATAAGGAGCCTGTGCTCGCAGTCTGCCGAAAAATGCCTGCTCCAGTCCCGGTCGGTATAGCGGTTTAGTTTAGAAGCGGTAAGTATGACCATTGTGATGTCCACGTCCTTTCTCATGCTCCCATCTCGACAGCCGTCTCGATGGGGGATACTCGTCAAATGCCGATTGCCGCAAGCGCCATCGGTATTTTCTTTGTTATCGTACCATCTCGACAGCCGTCTCGATGGGGGATACTCGTCAAATGCCGATTGCCGCAAGCGCCATCGGCACTTTCCTCGTTATCGTACCATCTCGACAGCCGTCTCGATGGGGATACTCGTCAAATGCCGATTGCCGCAAGCGCCATCGGCATTTTCCTCGTTATCATACCATCTCGACAGCCGTCTCGATGGGGATACTCGTCAAATGCCGATTGCCGCAAGCGCCATCGGCATTTTCCTCGTTATCATACCACATCAGCGGAAAAAAGTCCATGATACGCGTTTTTGTCTGACTTACCGACGCTTTTGTCTGATTTTTCAGATTTTATGAAAAATATAGTTGCATTGGCGGGAAATTTAATGTATACTAAATCCATAGAAAATATAAAATTTCAACTTCAAAAAAGGAGGGTGGTCAACATGACAAACACAACTAAGAAAAACAACCGCAGGAGAGAGAAGATCTATCGCCTGATCGTTGCGATGACGATGACTTTGGCGTTTATCGGCGCCGGACTGATCGGTCATAAGTCTTATGTCAAAGCTGATACTCCTTCTGCGCCTGCAGGGCCAGCGATCGCACTGCAGGTGAACTATTACGGCACCGTGATCTCCTGCAGCGCGGTGAACGAGGTCGGCGTCGCCGTTCTTTCCGGCATGGACGGAGGGAACGATCTGGCGGGCGTGAAAATGGACGTAGCGGTGAACGCGATCGCGGGCGCGCTGCTCCAGAGCGGTTATACGGGCGATATCGCTTCCGCAGTCTTGATCACGATCGGAAACGGCACGCAGGGCAGCGCGGCGTATCCTCCGGCGGCTCCCGGCAGTCAGGCGGGCGTGGTTACGGACATCGGCGCGGACGCCGTTAAGGCCATCGCCCTAAATCATGCGGGACTCTCCGAGGGTCAGATAAGCGGGCTTTTGGTCGAGCGGGACTGGGACGACGGACGTCTGGAATATGAAGTGAAGTTCTTTTATAACAATACGGAATATGAGTATACTATCGACGGCTCTACGGGAGCGATCTATACCTATGAAAAGGAGCCCGTCAAGGAGCGGGAGAAAGAGAGCCAGCCTAAGCAGGAGGCTTCTTCCGGCAACGCTTCCTCCGATATCGGCACAGGCGGCGCGAAGGCGGCGGCCCTGTCCCACGCGGGACTGTCCGAAGGCGATATCAGGGAGCTGGAGATCGAGCGGGACTGGGACGACGGCATACTGGAATATGAAGTCAGCTTTATGAGCGGCGGCTATGAGTATGAATACGATATTAACGGCACGACGGGAGCGGTCCTAAAGCATTCCAAGGAATGGGACGATTAGAGAAAACCGCCCGCCTAGAGGGAAAATAAGAAATAAGAAGGACGAGAAAAAAGAGTAAAAGAAAAAAGGACGAAAGAAAAGGAAGAGAAAAAAGAAAAGAACAAGAAAAAGAAAGGGGAAGCGCAGGTATTATCCTGCGGCTTCCTCTTTTTTGAGATTTTTATGCGCGGTGGAGAGCATGAGCTTGATACGGTTGAGCTGGTTGACTTCGCTGGCCCCGGGATCATAGTCGATCGCGACGATATTGGAGATCGGGTAGCGGCGGCGCAGCTCTTTGATAACGCCCTTGCCGACCACATGGTTCGGGAGACAGCCGAACGGCTGCGTACATACGATGTTGCAGACGCCGCCGTGGATCAGTTCCAGCATTTCTCCGGTCAGAAACCAGCCCTCGCCCGTCTGATTGCCGATGGAAACGATCGGCTTTGCATAGGAGACCAGATCGTAGATATCGGCGGGCGGCGTAAAATGCCTGCTGCGCCTGAAGGCCGAGGCCGCGGGAGAACGTAAGAGCGTGATCGCGCGGATCCCCGCTTTGGAGAGAAGGGCCGCCTTTTTGCTCGTCCCGAGATTCTCCGCTTTATAGATCTGGTTATAGAAGCAGTAAAGCATAAAGTCCATAAGGTCGGGGACGACGGCCTCCGCGCCCTCCGATTCGAGAAGATCGACCAGATGATTGTTGGCGGCGGGCATGAATTTTACCAAGATCTCGCCTACGACGCCGACGCGCGGCTTTTTCATGCCGGTGACGGGGAGCGCGTCAAACTCTCTGATAATGTCCCGACAGAGACGGCTGAAGCGCAGAAATCCGGGATGCCTGCCGGAGAGGAAGCGTTTGCATTCCTCCGACCATTTGCGGTGAAGGGCCTGCGCGGAGCCGGGAACCTTCTCGTAAGGGCGCATACGGTAGAGGCAGCGCATGAAAACGTCGCCGAGCAGGGCGGCGTAGGCCACGCGCGTGAGCAGCTTTGCGTTTAGGTGGAAGCCCGGATTGCTCTCGATACCGGCGAGATTGAGCGAGATGACGGGAACCTGCGCCATGCCCGCCTTTTCCAGCGCGCGCCGGATAAAGCCGATATAATTGGTAGCGCGGCAGCCGCCGCCTGTCTGGCTCATAATGACGGCTACTTTATTTAAGTCGTATTTCCCTGAGAGCAGGGCCTCCATGATCTGTCCTACGACGATCAGGGAGGGGTAGCAGGCGTCGTTGTTGACATACTGCAATCCCACGTCGACCGCGTGCCGGTTGTCGTTGGGCAGTACCTCGAGATGATAGCCGCAGGTATTGATGGCGGATTCAAACAGTTCAAAATGGATAGGCGACATCTGCGGGCAGAGTATCGTATAGTCCCTGCGCATTTCCTCCGTAAAGGCGACCTTATGGATCGAGGTCGGCTGAATGCTGCGCCCGATCTTTTTGCGCGCCCTGACGCGCAGGGCGGAGAGCAGGGAGCGTACCCGTATCCTTGCCGCGCCCAGATTGTTGACCTCGTCGATCTTTAGGCAGGTATAGATCTTGCCCGAGCCGGATAAGATATCGTTGACCTGATCCGTAGTCACGGCGTCCAGACCGCAGCCGAAGGAATTGAGCTGGATCAGATCCAGATTTTCCACGGTGCGGACATAGGAAGCGGCGGCATACAGCCGGGAATGGTACATCCACTGATCGGAAACGATAAGGGGACGCTCCGGCCTGCCCAGATGGGAAACGGAATCCTCGGTCAGGACGGCGATATCATAGCTCGTGATCAGCTCCGGGATCCCGTGATTGATCTCGGGGTCGATATGATACGGCCTGCCCGCGAGCACGATCCCGTGCTTTCCCGTTTCTTCCAGATACTTGAGCGTCTCTTCTCCCTTTCTGCGCATATCCTCTCTGGCGCGCGCCAGCTCCTGCCAGCCGAGGGCGGCGGCGCTTTTGATCTCCTGCGGCGGGATCTCCTGAAATTCCCGTATCAGGGCGTCCGTCACGGCGGCAAGGTCCCGGAAGGAGAGAAACGGATTGCGGAAAACGACGTCCCCTCTTCTGATCTCGTCGATATTGTTCTTGATATTTTCCGAATAGGACGTTACGATCGGGCAGTTATAGTGATTGTTGGCGTCCTCAAATTCGTTGCGTTCGTAAAAGAGCGCCGGATAAAAGATAAAGGGCACGCCCTGTTTAAGCAGCCAAGTGACATGTCCGTGCGCCAGCTTGGCGGGATAGCATTCGGACTCGCTGGGAATGGATTCGATCCCCAGCTCGTAGATCCGGCGGTTGGAAACGGGCGAAAGGACGACCTGATAGCCTAACTGCGTAAAAAAGGTGAACCAGAACGGATAATTTTCATACATGTTCAGGACTCTCGGGATCCCGACCCTGCCGCGCGGCGCTTGGTCGGCGGGCAGAGGCTCGTAATCGAAGATCCGTTCCAGCTTGTATGCGAACAGATTCGGGACATTGTTCGCGTTTTTCTTTTTGCCGAGGCCGCGTTCGCAGCGGTTGCCGGAAATATACTGTCTGCCTCCGGTAAATTTATTGATGGTCAGGCGGCAGCTGTTGGTGCAGCCCTTGCATTTGGCCATGCTTGTCTCAAACTGCAGGGTATTGATCTGCTCGATGGAGAGCATGGTCGTCCGGTAGCCTTCCTCCGACAAAAAGCGCTCTCTGGCGATAAGGGCCGCGCCGAAAGCGCCCATGATGCCCGCGATATCGGGGCGGATCGCCTCGCAGCCCGCGATCTTTTCAAAGCTGCGCAGGACGGCGTCGTTGTAAAAGGTGCCGCCCTGTACGACGATGTTTCTGCCGAGCTCGGAGGCGTCGGAGACCTTAAACAGCGCGTTTTTGATGACGGAATAGGCGAGGCCGGCGGAAATGTCGGATACCTCCGCGCCCTCCTTCTGCGCCTGCTTTACTTTGGAATTCATAAACACGGTGCAGCGCGTCCCCAGATCGATGGGGTGCTGCGCGAACAGGGCGGCGGCCGCAAAATCCTGCACCTGATAATTCAGGGATTTTGCAAACGTTTCGATAAAGGAGCCGCAGCCGGAGGAGCAGGCTTCGTTGAGCTGCACGCTGTCCACGGTATGGTTCTTGATCTTGATACATTTCATATCCTGTCCGCCGATATCCAGAATACAGTCTACGGCAGGGTCGAAAAAGGCGGCCGCGTAATAGTGCGCGACGGTCTCCACCTCCCCGTCGTCCAAAAGAAAGGCGGCCTTCATCAGGGCCTCCCCGTATCCGGTGGAGCAGGAGCGGACGATCCTCACGCCCTGCGGGAGCTTTTGATAGATGTCCTTGATCGCGCCGATCGCGGTCTTTAGGGGACTGCCGTTATTGTTGGAATAAAAGGAATACAAAAGCGAACCGTCCTGCGCGATGAGGGCGATCTTAGTCGTCGTGCTGCCCGCGTCGATACCGAGATAGCAGTCTCCGCGGTAAGAGGAGAGATCGGCGGTCTTTACGCGGTGCTTTTCGTGGCGGGCAAGGAAAGCGGCGTATTCCTCCTTTGAGGAAAAGAGCGGTTCCATGCGCTCCACTTCAAAATCCATTTTCAGGTCGCCGGCGAGCTTCCGCGTCATTTCCTGCATGGAATAGGAGACCTCTTCCTTGTAGCTCAGCGCGGAGCCGATCGCCGCGAACAGGTGGGAGTTGTCCGTATTTACGATATGCGCCTCGTCCAGCTTCAGGGTACGGATAAAGGCCGCCTTGAGCTCGGAGAGGAAATGCAGGGGGCCGCCGAGAAAGGCGACGTGCCCGCGTATCGGCTTCCCGCAGGCGAGCCCGCTGATCGTCTGATTGACGACCGCCTGAAAGATGGAGGCGGAGAGATCCTCCTTCGTCGCTCCGTCGTTGATGAGCGGCTGGATATCGGATTTCGCGAAAACGCCGCAGCGCGCCGCAATGGTGTATAGCGACTTGTAATGCTTGGCGTATTCGTTTAGTCCGGTGGCGTCCGTCTGAAGGAGGGAGGCCATCTGGTCGATAAAGGAGCCGGTCCCGCCCGCGCAGATCCCGTTCATGCGCTGCTCTACGTTGCCGCCCTCAAAATAGATGATCTTAGCGTCCTCCCCGCCAAGCTCGATCGCGACGTCCGTCTGCGGCGCGAAAGTCTCTAAGGAGGCGGCGACGGCGATCACCTCCTGCACGAAGGGGATCTGAAGATGATTGGCTAGGGTCAGCCCGCCCGAACCGGTGATGACCGGGTGCAGCGTGATATTCCCAAGCTGCCTGCAAGCGTCGGATAAGAGCGCCTCTAGAGTTTCCCGTATATTGGCAAAATGCCTTCTGTAATCCGAAAAAAGAACGGTATGTTCTTCGTTTAGGATCGCGATCTTGATCGTGGTGGAACCGATGTCGATCCCCAGATAATAATGAACGTCTTCCATAAAATGTCACGCTTTCTTCTTATTTTCAGACTTTGACCATTATACGACAGCTTTTGACAAAATGCAATCGTTCCGCTCCCAAAATCCGCAAGGGAATCTCTGGGGAAAATCACAGGTTTACTTTTGCATATCTGAATGTTAGAATATATTCGAGCCGATATTGGAAGATGATGGGAGAATCCGAAAATGAAATTTTTAAATAAACTGGAAAGAAAGTTCGGCAGATATGCCGTCCATAACGCTTCGCTGATGTTGATCCTGTGCTATGCCTTCGGGTATGCGATCTCCATCGTCAACGCGGGATTTTTAAATTACCTGACCTTAAATCCCTATCTGATCCTGCACGGGCAGATCTGGCGGCTGGTGACATGGATCATCGTGCCTCCCTCGAATCTGGGGATCTTTACGATCATAATGCTGTATTTTTATTACTCGATCGGGACGACGCTGGAGCGCACATGGGGGGCGTTCCGCTACAACCTGTTTTTGTTCGGGGGTATGCTCTTTACGGTCTTAGGCAGCTTTGTGCTGCTGGCCTACTGCTATTTCGCCTATGCGCCGGTGATCGCCGCGGCGGGAGGACGCGTCTTTTTCACGCAGGCCGCGGTCGGCTTCTTTCGGCAGTTCAGCACCTATTATGTGAATCTTTCGATCTATCTGGCGTTCGCGCTGACCTTCCCCGATATGGTGGTGTACCTGTTCTTTTTGATCCCGGTCAAGATCAAATGGCTGGGGATCTTGGACGTGGCGCTCACGCTGTACCTGTTCTTAGTAAGCGGTATCGAGACGCGGATCGTCATCGGGGCGTCGCTGTTAAATGTGATCGTATTCTTTTTCTCCACGCGGGAGATGATGCGTATGAGCCCTAAGCAGATACGGCGGCGTCAGGCCTTTCGTCAGGAGGTAAGGAAGAGCGCGGCGATCACCCGCCATAAATGCGCGATCTGCGGGCGCACGGAGCTGGACGGGGCAAATCTGGAATTTCGTTTCTGCTCGAAGTGCGAAGGGAACTATGAGTATTGTCAGGATCATCTGTTCACGCATGAACATATAAAACGGCATTGACAGGAGGCATTATGGACAGAGAGGTGGCCTTTGGCCGGGCATTGGAAAAGACGAGGCAGAGAGCGAAGGAGCAGGGCAACCGGATCGGGGAAGACGAGGTGCGGGAGATCTTTTCAGAGCTTTCCCTAGAGCGGGACCAGCTTGCCCTGATCCATGAATATCTGGAAAAGCACGGGATCGGCGTCGGGAAGGACGCGGACCTAGAGAGCTGTCTTGACGATAACGACCGGAACTATCTGGAGACGTATCTGCGCGAATTAGAGCGGATAGAGCGTGTGAGCGGCGGCGAGCTGGAAGCGGTCACGATCTCGGCGATGGCGGGGGATACGGACGCGGGAAGACGGCTGATCTCCCTGTACCTGCCGCAGGCGGCTGATCTGGCGAAGCTGTATGCGGGACAGGGCGTTATGATGGAGGATCTGATCGGGGAGGCGAATCTGGCGCTGGCCGCGGGCGTTGAAATGCTGGGGGCGTTAGAGCATCCCTCCGAAGCGGAAGGAATGTTAGGCAGGCTGATGATGGAAGCGATGGAACGGTGTATCGCGGAGCACGTCCGTATGCACGAGATCGGGAAGGCGGCGGCGGAGCGGGTCAATAAGGTGGCGGACGCCGCGAAGGAGCTCTCGGACGCTCTGCTGCGCAAGGTGACGGCGAAGGAGCTTGCCGACGAGTCGGATATCCCGTTAGAGGAGATCGAGGAGGCGCTGCGGCTTTCCGCGCAGAAGATAGAAGGGATCGAAGATGAACGGGGGAAATCGTGACTATAAATACGTGCTTCAGGATGTGAGCAGGGTATACATCGGCGCGCGGTACACGTATCAGGAGATGATGGATTCCGACGAGGTTCCCTTTAAGCTGCGGGCGATCCTAGCGCACTATATGTTAAAGGAGGTCGCGGGCGATACGACGCCCGAGAATCATATCTTTTATATGCAGGATACGGATTTGTCCTATATGGCGTACAAGCAGTTAAAGGCGCGCTTTAAGCTGGATTTCCCGGTGCCGGAAAAGGGAGGGGGCTGGCGCTATGAGAGCGCCTACCACACGATCGACGAGATCGTGCACAACAGGGAATGGAAGGACAGGGCGGACGAGATCGTCGTGGAGGAAATGATGATAAATAAGCTCCAGATCATGGCGATGGGGCTGTAGGGATATCCCGTCCGGCGCATAGGGCCGCGGGAAAAAGAAAGGGTGAAAGACGGTTATGGACAGGGAAAGATGTAGGGCATACGAGGTCATAGAGCGGCGCAGGATCGCGGAATTAAATTCCGAGGGCTGGCTGTTAAAGCATAAAAAGACGGGGGCGCGGGTCGTCCTTTTGGAAAACGACGACGAGAACAAGGTGTTTTATATCGGCTTCCGCACGCCGCCTAAGGACAGTACGGGCGTGGCGCACATACTGGAGCATTCCGTGCTCTGCGGTTCTGCGCGTTTTCCGGTCAAGGATCCCTTTATCGAGCTGGCGCAGGGCTCGCTCAATACCTTTTTGAACGCGATGACCTATCCCGACAAGACGGTCTATCCGGTCGCGAGCTGCAACGATACGGACTTCCGCAATCTTATGCATGTTTATCTGGACGCGGTCTTTTATCCGAATATCTACGCGGAGGAAAAGATCTTCCGTCAGGAGGGCTGGCACTATGAGCTCGAATCGGAGGACGACGAGCTGCGGATCAACGGCGTGGTCTACAATGAGATGAAGGGCGCGTTTTCCTCGCCCGACGACGTGCTGGAGCGGGAGATCTTCAACTCCCTGTTCCCGGATACGCCCTATGGCGTGGAATCCGGCGGCGATCCGGCGCATATCCCGGATCTGACATACGAAGAATTTCTGAAATTCCACGGCAGGTATTATCACCCCTCCAACAGCTATCTCTATCTGTACGGCGATATGGATATGGCGCAGCAGCTAGACTTTATCGACCGGGAATACCTGTCTCATTTTGACGCGCTGCAGATCGACTCTGGGATCGTAGAGCAGCCCGGCTTTGCGTCTCCGGCGGAGATAAAGAAGAAATATCCCATTACGGAGAGCGAACCCTTAGAGGGCAACGCTTATCTTTCCTACAACGCGGTCATAGGCACGAGCCTCGATAGAGAGCTCTATCTCGCGTTCCAGATCTTAGATTATGTGCTGTGCTCCGCGCCGGGCGCGCCGCTGAAAAAGGCGCTGGTCGACGCGGGGATCGGCAGGGATATCTACAGTATCTACGAAAACGGTATCATGCAGCCGTATTTCAGTATCGTTTCCAAGAACGCGGATATCCCGCAGAAGGAAGCGTTTGCCGAAACGGTCAGGGAAACGCTGCGGGCGCTTTGCCAAAAGGGGATCGAGAAAAAGGCGCTGCGGGCGGCGATCCATTACCATGAGTTTAAATATCGGGAAGCGGATTTCGGCTCTTATCCCAAAGGACTGATGTACGGCCTGCAGATATTGGATAGCTGGCTCTATGACGAAAGCGCGCCGTTTCTGCACGTCGAGGCGGATGAGACCTTTGAGAGCATGAAGGAAAAGGCGCGGACGGATTATTTTGAGCGGCTGATCGAGACTTATCTGCTGGACAATCCGCACAGATCGTTGGTGCTGGTAGAGCCGGTGCGTTCTCTGGCGGCGCAGGAAGAGGAGCGGCAGAGAAGGGAGCTGGCCGATAAAAAGGCGGCCATGAGCCGGGAGGAGATCCTGCGGATCGTCGAGCAGACAAAGGCGTTAAAGGCATATCAGGAGACGCCGGACAGCAAAGAAGCGTTGGAGACGATCCCGATGCTGCGGCGCGAGGATATGAAAAAGACCGAGGCACCGCTCTATAACCGGGAGGAAAGATACGAAGATACGCTGATCCTGCGCCATGATATCTATACGAACGGGATCGCTTATGTGCGCCTTTTGTTCGATATCGGGCAGATACCCGGGGAATGGTTCCCCTATATCGCGGTCTATAAGGTGGCGCTGGGGCTGATGGATACCGCGCATTATGAATATGGGGATCTCTTCCATGAGATCAATCTGTATACCGGGGGAATGACGACTTCCGTCACGACCTATACGAATGCGGACGACCCGGAGCAGGTAACGACGATGTTCGAGATCCGCGCGAAGGTGTTTTATGAAAATCTGCCGAAGGCATTTGCGCTGATGCAGGAGATGATACTGGAAACGGCGCTGGGAGATGAGAAGCGTCTGCACGAGATCGTCAGCGAGGCGCGCTCGAGAGTGCAGGCCGGATTTATGAACGCGGGGCATTCTCTGGCGGCGCTGCGGGCCATGTCCTATTTCTCAAAGGCGGCGGCCATCTCCGAGCAGTTTAACGGCCTGCCGATGTACCGGCTGTTAGAGGATATCGACGATCATTTTGAGGAGAGGAAGGACGATCTGATCGCCCGCCTGAACATGCTGACGGCGATGATCTTCCGGCCCGAGAATCTGACGGTGGATCTCACGGCGGAAAAGGCGAGCTGCCCGCAGCTAAAGGAGCTGGTGCGGATGCTGCGCGCTTCCCTCCATACGGAGGAGGTAAAAAAAGAGACGTACGCGCCGAAGCTGCGCGTCAAAAACGAGGGGCTTTTGTCCTCCTCGCAGATCCAGTATGTGTGCCGCGCCGGGAATTTCTTAAAAAAAGGCTTTCGCTATACGGGCGCGCTGCGTGTATTAAAGGTGATGATGAGCTATGAATATCTCTGGAATCAGGTGCGCGTAAAGGGCGGGGCGTACGGCTGCATGTGCAATTTCGGGAAATCGGGGGACAGCTATTTTGTATCCTACCGCGATCCGAATCTGGAGAAAACGATAGCGGCCTTTGAAGGCGCGCCCGGCTTTGTCAGGGGATTTGAGGCGGACGAACGCGCCATGACAAAATTTATCATCGGGGCGGTCAGCGAGAGCGATATGCCGCTGACGCCGCAGGCAAAGGGCGCGCGCAGCCTCTCGGCGTATTTAACGAAGGTAAGTTATGAGGATCTGCAGAGGGAAAGGGATGAAATGCTTGGCGCGCACGTCCCCGAGATACGCGCTCTGGCGGATTATTTGGACGCCTTTTTATCCGACAACTGCCTGTGCGTAGTGGGCAGCGAAGGGAAGCTGAAGGAGCAGGAAGCTATGTTCGACGTGCTCGACCATCTCTCCGGCGGCGGAAAGCGGGAGGAGGGTCTATGAAAGGACGGCGTTTTCTGAGCCTGACGGCCGCCCTGCTTGCGGCCGCTGTCCTGACGGCCTGCGGCGCGGAAAACGGGACGGAGGGGATAGAAGAGCTCGCCTATACGGAAAGCGCCCCTGCGGCGTACGATATGGCGCAGACCGCGCCTGTGGCTGCGGGCGCGGATATGGGGGATCCGTGGGAAGTGGAAGCACCCGTAGAGGATGCCGCGGCGGAGGAAGAGAGCGAAGCGGCGCTTTTAGAGGAAGGGACTGGCGGCGCGGCGGCTTTGGCGGAAAGCGGCGGGAACGGCGCCGTTTCCAAAAAGCTGATCCGAAACGCGCAGATGGAGCTGGAAACGCGGGATTATGATACGCTGCTTGCCTATATCACGCGGCAGACGCAGGAGTTTGGCGGCTATGTGGAAACGCTGTCCGTGAGCGGTCAGGCGCAGGAGGGGAATCGGTATGCCGAGATGACGCTGCGCGTGCCGCAGGATAAGCTGGACGGGCTTTTGGACGGCGTCAGCGGGCAGTCCAATGTCGTTTACCGCAGGGAATCGGTGCAGGACGTGACGTTGCAGTATGTGGATCTGGATACCCATAAAAGATCGCTGCTGACGGAGAGGGACCGTCTGTTAGAGCTTTTGGAAAAGGCGGAAACGGTGTCGGATCTGATCGAGATCGAGAGCAGGCTCTCGGAGGTGCGCTATCAGATCGAAAGTCTGGAAGAAAAGCTGCGCATGATCGACGATCAGGTGGATTACAGTACGGTCTCCATGACGATACGGGAAGTGAAGCTGTATACGCCCGCGGAGGAAAAGGGGCTCTGGAAGCGTATGACAGAGGGCTTCTCGGGCAATGTGACGCGGCTGATATGGGATATCGAGGATCTGTTCGTCGCGCTGTTTGCCGCTCTGCCCTATCTTCTGGCATGGGCCGCGGCGATCCTCTGCGTCGCGCTTTTGATCCGTCTGCTGGGCGGAGCCCTCCGCAGGCGGCGCGCTAAAAAGCGGGCCAAAAAGCGGAGCGAAGGGGAGCGGGAGGCGGCGTATGAGATCGTACCGGATAAAGAGGCAGCGCATGAGACAGGATTGGACAAAGAATCGGCGCGTGAGGCGGTACCGGACGGGGAAGCAATGAGTCAGGAAGCGAGCGGGGAGGCACCGAGGCGGGAGACGAGCGAAAAAGCAGAGGAAGGACAGAATGGAAGAACAGTTTAAGGCGGGCTTCGCGGCCCTGATCGGACGCCCGAACGTAGGCAAATCGACGCTGATGAACCATATCGTCGGACAGAAGATCGCCATCACTTCAAATAAGCCCCAGACGACAAGAGGACGGATACGGGCGGTCTGTAATATGCAGGAGGGGCAGATCGTGTTCCTCGATACGCCCGGGATCCATAAGGCGAAAAACAAGCTGGGCGACTATATGGTGGGCGTGGCGCAGCAGGCGGCCCGCGATGTGGACGTGGTGCTCTGGCTGGTGGAGCCTTCCACCTTTATCGGGGCGGGGGAGCGTCATATCATGGAGACGCTGAAGAAGAACAGCGCGCCCGTCATACTTGTTATCAATAAGATCGACACGGTCAAAAAGGAAGACGTGCTCCGCTTTATCGACCGATACCGTCAGGAGATGGAGTTCGCGGAGATCGTACCGGTCTCGGCCCTGAAGGGGGACAATATCAAGGAGCTGCTTTCCTGCATTATGAAATATCTGCCGGAGGGTCCGGCCTTTTACGATGAGAATACGGTCACGGATCAGCCGGAGCGCCAGATCGTAGCGGAGCTGATACGGGAAAAGGCGCTGCGCTGTCTGGAGGACGAGATTCCGCACGGCATCGCCGTCTCGATCGAGAATATGCGCTACCGCAGGCGGATCGTGGAGATCGAGGCGACGATCGTATGCGAAAGGGAATCCCATAAAGGGATCGTCATCGGAAAAGGCGGGAGTATGCTCAAAAAGATCGGCTCGCAGGCGCGCGCGGATATCGAGGATATGCTTCAGAAACAGGTCAATCTCCAGCTCTGGGTGAAGGTAAAAAAGGACTGGAGGGACAGCGAATTTCTCCTGAAAAACTTCGGCTACCGGAAAGACGAGATCTGAGGGGACAGAAAAATTTGGAAGGAATCCGAACCGGCTTATATGCATAGGAAAAGAAAAATGTGCAGACTCTACTATTACAGATACGACAGGGGGCGCACAGGATGAAAGCAGTAAGCGAGTGGGAGAGATTTTTTCATTCCGGCAAGGTTACGGATTATCTGGCGTTTAAGGAGAAGGAGACCAGAGAAGAAGAGGCGGAGAGGACGGGCAAAGGGCTTTATGCAGGATTTCGTGACAGTGACAGGCATGGTGATCAAGACCGCTTTCGTGGGTGAATACGACAAGATCGTTACGATACTGACAAAAGAAAGAGGGAAGATCTCGGCGTTCGCCAGAGGGGCGAGACGGCAGACGAGCCGCTTTTCGGCCGCCGCGAACCCGTTTTCCTTCGGGAGATTCAAGCTGTTTGCCGGAAAATCTTCCTATAATATTATGGAAGCGGAGATCAGCAATTATTTCGAGAGCCTACGCACGGATTTTGAAGGCGCCTGCTACGGGAGCTATTTTCTCGAGATAGCGGATTATTATACAAGGGAAAACAATGATGAGAAAGAGATGTTAAAGCTCTTGTATCAATCCATACGGGCGCTGCAGAGCGGGGGGCTTTCGGACGAGCTTGTCCGGTACATATTTGAGATCCGGTCGATGGTGGTAAACGGCGAATTTCCCGGTATCCCGAAGGATCGGGAGTGGGAAGGGGCCACGGAATATGCGGTCTCGCATATTGCGGAGAGCCGGATAGAAAAATTATATACCTTTACGGTGAGCGAAAAGGTGCTTTCGCAGCTGCGGGAGATCGCGGGGCGGCTGCGCCGGCGGGTCATGGAAAAGGAGTTTAAGAGTCTGGAAGTATTAGAGCAAATTGTATGTTGAAAATCCGAAGTAACTCCGCTATAATAAAAAAGCTGAGGAGGAAGGTATGGTTAGAAGGATCAAAGAGACGGCGGCTTTCGTTCTGCTGGCTTTCTGTCTGGCCGGCTGCGGCGCGCGGGGAGAGGACGCTGCGGAGAGCAGCGTCGTAGAGGTTAAAAAGGACGGGAGCGTTTTAAATACGATAAAAGGGAGCTTCTCCGAGGAAGACCACGGCGACGAGGATGCGCTGAAGGATTTTATCCTGCATACGGCGGCCGAATATAACGAGTCCGCGGGGGAGGATCGGATCTCCGTGAAAAAGGTAAAGGCCGCAAACGACAGGGCGGAGCTCGTGCTGGAATACCAGACGGCGGATGATTTCGGCGCGTTCAACGAGTATTCCTTTTTCTGCGGCACGGTGGAAGAGGCGTACGAGGCCGGATACGATCTGGATCAGACCTATGAGGACGCGGGCGGCGGCGAGAGTATCACGCGAGACGAGCTGCTGACGATGGGCAGCCGCAGGATCGTGATCGGGAAGCTGATCAAGGACGAAGCCCTGACGGTCAAAGCGAGCGGGAAGATCCTGTACTGCGCGGGAGACTCCGTGCGGGAGGTTTCCGGCGATCGGGCGCAGATCGAAGGCGATCAGACCTTCTGGCTGATCTATAAATAAAAAGTGAGAGGACGGCTGTTATGGAAAAAACAATGGAAAAAATCGTTGCGCTGGCAAAGGCGAGAGGGTTTGTATACCCCGGCTCCGATATCTACGGCGGGCTGGCGAATACGTGGGATTACGGAAATCTGGGCGTAGAACTGAAAAATAACGTAAAAAAGGCGTGGTGGCAGAAGTTTATCACCGAAAACCCGTATAATGTCGGCGTGGACTGCGCGATCCTGATGAATCCGCAGACATGGGTGGCGAGCGGCCATCTGGGCGGCTTTTCCGATCCGCTGATGGACTGTCGGGCGTGTCATGAGCGCTTCCGCGCGGATAAGCTGATCGAGGACTACTGTCAGGAGAACGGGATCACGCTGGAAGAGAGCGTAGACGGCTGGACGCAGGAGCAGATGAAGGAGTTCGTGGAGACGCATAAGATCGCGTGTCCGAGCTGCGGCGCGCATGATTTTACGGATATCCGGCAGTTCAACCTGATGTTCAAGACCTTTCAGGGCGTGACGGAGGACGCGAAAAATACGGTATACCTGCGGCCCGAGACGGCGCAGGGGATCTTTGTGAACTTTAAGAACGTGCAGCGCACCTCGCGCAAAAAGATCCCGTTCGGGATCGGGCAGATCGGGAAATCCTTCCGCAACGAGATCACGCCGGGCAACTTTACCTTCCGCACCCGGGAATTTGAGCAGATGGAGCTGGAATTTTTCTGCGAGCCGGACACCGATCTGGAATGGTTCCGCTACTGGAAGGAGTTTTGTATCAACTGGCTGACCTCGTTAGGCATTAGCGGCGAGGAAATGCGCGTGCGCGACCACGATCCGGCGGAGCTGGCCTTTTATTCCAAAGCGACGAGCGACATCGAATTTTTATTCCCGTTCGGCTGGGGCGAGCTGTGGGGGATCGCGGACAGGACGGACTATGACCTTACGCAGCACCAGAATACTTCGGGACAGGACTTGACCTATTTTGACGATCAGAAAAATCAGAAATATATCCCCTACGTGATCGAGCCCTCTCTGGGCGCGGACCGCGTGGTGCTGGCGTTTTTATGCGCGGCGTACGACGAGGAGGAGCTGGAAGGCGGGGATATGCGCACCGTGCTCCATTTCCATCCGGCGCTCGCGCCCGTCAAGATCGGCGTGCTGCCGCTCTCCAAAAAGCTGGGCGAGGGAGCGGAAAAGATCTATGCGCGGCTTTCCAAAAAGTATAACTGCGAGCTGGACGACAGGGGCAATATCGGCAAGCGTTACCGCCGTCAGGACGAGATCGGCACGCCGTTCTGCGTTACATACGACTTTGATTCCGAAACGGATCAATGCGTGACCGTGCGTTTCCGCGACTCTATGGAGCAGGAGCGCGTGGCGATCGCCGATCTGGAGGCTTATTTTGCAGATAAATTTGATTTTTGATTTCCGTATGATAATTTCAGAGGTTTGGAGGAAGAGATAAGTGAAAGCTTACGGTGTAAATGAATTGCGGAAAATGTTTTTGGAATTTTTTGAGAGCAAGGGACATCTTGCGATGAAGAGCTTTTCTTTGGTGCCGCATAACGATAACAGCCTGCTCTTGATCAATTCCGGTATGGCGCCCTTAAAGCCTTATTTTACGGGACAGGAGATCCCGCCCCGCAGGAGAGTGACGACCTGCCAGAAGTGTATCCGCACGGGAGATATCGAGAATATCGGCAAAACGGCGCGTCACGGCACCTTCTTTGAAATGCTCGGCAATTTCTCATTCGGGGATTATTTTAAGCGCGAGGCCATTACGTGGACGTGGGAATTTTTGACAAAGGTCGTGGGCTTAGAGGAAGACCGCCTCTATCCCTCCGTCTATGTGGACGACGACGAGGCGTTCGATATCTGGAACAAGGAGATCGGGATCGCGCCGGAGCGGATCTTCCGCTTTGGAAAAGAGGATAATTTTTGGGAGCACGGCTCCGGGCCCTGCGGCCCCTGCTCGGAGGTATATTATGACCGCGGCGAGAAATACGGCTGCGGGAAGCCGGATTGCACGGTAGGCTGCGACTGCGACCGCTATATCGAGATCTGGAACGACGTATTTACGCAGTTTGACAACGACGGAAAAGGAAACTATACGGAGCTGGAGCAGAAGAATATTGATACCGGCATGGGCCTAGAGCGTCTGGCGACGGTGGTTCAGGACGTGGACTCCATCTTTGATATCGACACGATACAGGCGCTTCGCAGCCGCGTATGCGAGCTGGCCGGTAAGGAATATAAGGTAAAATACGAATGGGACGTTTCGATCCGTATCGTGACGGATCATATCCGCTCGGCGACCTTTATGATCTCGGACGGGATCATGCCGTCGAACGAGGGCAGGGGATATGTGCTGCGCAGGATCATCCGCCGCGCGGCGCGCCACGGCAGATTGATCGGGATCGAGGGGGAATTTCTTGCGAACCTGAGCAATACGGTGATCGAAGGCAGCAAGGACGGGTATCCCGAGCTGGAGGAGAAAAAGGATTTTATCTTCAAGGTCTTGACGCAGGAAGAAAATAAATTCAACAAAACGATCGATCAGGGGCTTTCCATACTGGCGGATATGGAGGCGGCGATGGAGAAGGAAGGCAGGAAGGAGCTTTCCGGCGCGGACGCGTTCAAGCTGTACGATACCTACGGATTCCCGAAGGATCTGACGAGGGAGATCCTAGAGGAGAAGGGCTTTACCATAGAGGAAGAGGGCTTTGAGGCGGCGATGAAGCGGCAGAAGGAGACGGCGAGGGCCGCGCGCAAGACGACCAATTATATGGGCGCGGACGTGACGGTGTACGAGTCCATCGACCCTTCGATCACCTCCCGTTTCGTGGGCTACGACAGATTGGAGCACAGCTCTGCGATCCTAGCGCTCACGACGGAGACGGAGCTGACGGAGGCCGTCACGGAGGGCGAGACGGCGACCGTTATCGTAGAAGAGACGCCCTTTTATGCGACGATGGGCGGACAAAACGGCGATACCGGCATGATCGTAAGCGGCGAGGGCGAATTTGCGGTAAAGGATACCGTAAAGCTGCTCGGCGGCAAGATCGGCCATATCGGCGTCGTGACAAAGGGAATGCTGCGCAGGGGCGATACGGTGACGCTGCGCGTGGACGCGGAAAAGCGCGCGGACACCTGTAAAAACCACAGCGCGACCCATCTGCTGCAAAAGGCCCTGCGCATGGTGCTCGGCGCGCATGTAGAGCAGGCGGGCTCCTATGTGGACGGCGAGCGGCTGCGCTTTGACTTCAGTCATTTTTCCGCGATGACGCCGGAGGAATTACAGGAGGCGGAGCGGATCGTCAATGAAGAGATCGAGGCTTCCCTGCCGGTCGTAACGCAGGAGATGTCGATGGAGGAAGCTAAAAAAACGGGCGCGATGGCGCTCTTTGGAGAAAAATACGGGGAACGGGTGCGGGTCGTGTCGATGGGCGATTTCTCCGCCGAGCTCTGCGGCGGGACGCACGTATCCAATACGGGCATGATCTCCTCCTTTAAGATCGTCTCGGAACGGGGCGTCGCGGACGGCGTCCGCAGGATCGAGGCGCTGACGGGCAGAGGGCTTGCGCGTTATTACGCGGAGCTCGAAGAGACCGCGAAGGCGGCGGCGGGACTGCTGAAATCCACAGTAGCGGAGCTCCCTGAGCGGATACGCCACCTTCAGGAGCAGATCAAGAGCTTGCAGAGCGAGAACGAAGCGTTAAAGAGCAGGGCGGCAAGGGACGCGCTCGGAGACGTGATGAGCCAAGTCAAAGAGGTAAAGGGCGTGAAGCTGCTGGCGGCTAAGGTGAGCGGCGTAGATATGAACGGGCTGCGCGATCTGTGCGATCAGCTAAAGGAAAAGCTGGGAGAGGGCGTGGTCGCGCTCTTCTCGGAATCCGGCGGCAGGGTCAATATCGTGGCGATGGCGACGGACGGCGCGCAGAAGGCGGGCGCACATGCGGGGAATCTCATCAAGGAGATCGCCGGCCTTGTAGGAGGCGGCGGAGGCGGCAGGCCCAATATGGCGCAGGCAGGCGGGAAGGATCCGTCCGGCATCGATAAGGCGCTTTCGGCGGCGGAGGCGGCGCTGGAAGGGCAGCTTAGGTAGCGTTCGACAGAAAAACCGGCAAAATATGAAAAATTTCTTAAAAAAACAGTTGACGTCTATGCAAAATGTGCTATAATGATGAATGTGCATGATAGGTGCATAAAAAAAGACCCGATCAGTCGTCTGAACGGAGGGACTGAAGGGAGGTTGGGTGTGGTTATGTCGAATGTGATCGTCAAGGAAAACGAGACTTTAGACAGCGCTTTACGCCGTTTCAAAAGAAGCTGTGCGAAAGCCGGAATCCAGCAGGAAATCCGCAAAAGAGAGCATTATGAGAAGCCGAGCGTAAAACGTAAGAAAAAATCTGAAGCGGCCAGAAAACGCAAATATAATTAACCTTATGAGAAAAACGGAAAAGTTCTCGGCAATGTAATCGTTGCCGGGGATTTTTTTGAATCCAGAGAGCCGTATGGAAATACGAAGGATACGCCGCTTCTGAAAAGGGGCGGATACGGCAGAAAACGGTATGACGGTGAGGAGATATGTGGACAAAGCAGGTATTCGGGACGGATCTTTATCATATTATCGCGTCTTTTCTGATCTATAGCATGATAGGCTGGCTGGTAGAATCAATCTATATGTCGATCTGCAATAAAAAAGTTACGAACAGGGGGTTTGCAAAAGGACCCTTTTGTCCGATATATGGATTTGGAGGAGTGCTCGGCTATCTGATCCTGCATCCGCTTCAGGGGCGGTATATCGACCTGTATATCGCGGGCGCGGCGATCGCCACCTTATTTGAATTTCTGGTCGGCAAGCTGATGCTGGCCCTGTTCGGCGAGGTGTGGTGGGATTACAACGATAAGCCGTTCAACTATAAGGGGCTCGTGTGTCTGGAGAGCACGATCGCGTGGGGTTTTTACGGGATCATTATCGTGATGTTCTTAAACGGGCGTATCATGCGTTTTATCGACAGATACTCCTACGAATCGGGCGTGAAGGTGTGCACAGTCGCGGCGATCCTCGCCTCATTCGACATAGTTTTTCAACTTTTTCGCGCATTGCACTGGAATGTTCGGAAAGGTTATGATAAAATAAAAAAGAAATATGAAATGTTTCGGGCCCGCTGGTATTAAATGCGTGCGGGGGGGGTAGAGCCGACCGAAATGCAAGCGAAAGGGTGAAGGTTAAAAATGAGGCTGAAAGCAAAAATCTTGACACTGGTCATCGTACCGATCGTGCTTCTCACCATTGTGATCTCTCTGGTGTGCCGCTCGGAGATCTCGGCAGACGTAAAGGGGATCATACAGACGGATCTTCAGGCGATGACGCTCGCGATGGAGGACGATATGTCTCTGGGCGGGAATATGGAAAACTCGTACTATGTCGATGAAAACGGCGACATGTGGAACGGGGATTATCTGAACATGACGGAGGATACGGATCTGCTCGACGCGATCAAGGCCGCAAGCGGCATCGATATCACGATCTTTTACGGCGATACCAGAAGGGTCACTACGGTCATAGACGAGAACGGCCAGCGCGTGCTCGGCACGAAGGCCAGTGATACCGTTATCCAGAAGGTACTGCAGGGCGGGGAAGAGTATTTCGCGGAGAACGTGGACGTTCAGGGCGTTCCCTATTTTGCATATTATATCCCGCTGTATAACGACGCGGATTCGTCCACGCCGGTCGGCATGATCTTTGCCGGGAAAGCGCAGTCGGTCGTAGACGACGGGATCACGCGTATCATGGCTATCATCATAGGCGTAGGCGTTGTGCTGGTCGTTGTCCTAGCGATCATCGCTTATCTGATAACGAACCAGATGGTTAAGAAGATCCACTACGGCATTTCCGTGATCGGCGAGGTCGCGGAAGGCAATCTGACGACGTCCATTCAGGAGTCCGAGCTGCACGGCAAGGATGAGGTCAGCGACATCATGCGCGCCGTGAACGACCTGCAGAAGAAGCTGTCGGATATCGTCCGGGATATCAACGATATGTGCGGCTCTGTCGGAGAGGCGACCGATTCCCTGAATAAGCAGGCGGATCTCTCGGCCTCCCATATCTCCCAGATCGACACGGCGGTCAATGAGATCGCGCAGGGCGCTACGACGCAGGCGGAGGAGACGCAGGAGACGACGGAGAACGTAATCGTGATGGGCGATATGATCGAGAAGAACAACTCCCAGATCGATATGCTCAATACGAACGCGGAAGCTATGAACAAGACGAGCGAGAGCGTGATCGGCACGCTCAAGGAGCTCGAGTCGATCAACGGCAAGACAAAGGACGCGATCGAGGTCATCTACGCGCAGACGAATACGACGAACGAATCGGCGATGAAGATCCGCGAGGCGATCAATCTGATCACGGATATCGCGGAAGAGACGAATCTGCTGTCCCTGAACGCTTCGATCGAGGCGGCGCGGGCAGGAGAACAGGGACGCGGCTTCGCGGTGGTCGCGGGCCAGATCCAGAAGCTCGCAGAGCAGTCTAACGAGTCCGCGAGAAAGATCGAAGAGATCGTCGCTTCCCTGATTGATGATTCCGATAAAGCAGTGGAAACGATGAACGAAGTGCGCCAGATCATGGAGGAGCAGAACAGCAAGGTAGAGAGGACGGGCGATATGTTCAAACAGCTCAAGTCCGGTATCGACCAGTCTGTCACCGCCGTCAATGTGATCGCCGACAGCACGAAGGAGATCGACAAAACGCGTATCAGCGTGGTCGATTCCGCACAAAGCCTGACCTCTATCGCGCAGGAGAATGCGGCGAGCACGGAGGAGACCTCGGCTGCGGTATCGGAGCTGACAGAAATCATGAACGGTATCGCGAACGAAGCGAAGCATTTGGAAGAGGTCGCGGAGGGCCTTCAGGAAGAGTTCAAGTTCTTTAAGGTAAATTAGTAGGAAGATAAAACGCAATACGGAAAACGGAATAAGAAAGCAGGGCGGATGCGATTTTGCCGCCCTGTTTTTCATTTGCCGCGCGGTTACTCTTGTCAAAGCGGAAAAGGGCTTTTAACGAAAAGTATAATGTGTCTCAACGTTTCATATAAATGTGGTAGAATCCACGTTCAGGAGTGAAAACGATGAGACAGCTCTTATACAGACTCTTGCCGCCGCTGCTTAGCATTGCGATCGCCGCAGGGAGCATGGGCCTGCATTCCCTTACGGCCAGAGCGGAAGAAGAGGTACAGGAAACGGGAAGCGGCATAGCGGTCAGCGCGCCGTCGGCCGTATTGATGGAGGCCTCGACGGGACAGATCATATGGGAAAAGGACAGCGGGGTGCGCCGGAGCCCGGCGAGCATTACGAAGATCATGACGCTTTTGCTGATCTTTGAAAATCTGGAAAAAGGCCGGATCCATTTAAATGACGAGGTCGTGACGAGCGCATATGCCAAGTCGATGGGAGGTTCGCAGGTATTTCTGGAGGAGGGGGAAATGCAGACTGTGGACACCTTGATCAAATGTATCGCGGTGGCCAGCGGGAACGACGCGTGTGTGGCAATGGCGGAATTTATCGCCGGAAGCGAGCCGGAATTTGTCGCGATGATGAATGAGAAGGCGCAGGAGCTGGGCCTTGCGGATACGCATTTTACGGACTGCTGCGGCCTGACCGGTTCCGACGACCATTATACGACGGCGCGGGATGTCGCGACGATGTCTAGGGCGTTGATTACGGCTTATCCCGAGATCTATGATTATACGGGGATCTGGATGGAGGATATCGTTCATACGACGGGCAGGGGCAGCGCGCCCTTTACGCTCTCCAGCACCAATAAGCTGCTCAAGCAGTATCCTTATGCGACGGGACTAAAGACCGGTTCTACGGATAAGGCAAAATATTGTATTTCCGCTACGGCAAACAGAGACGGGATCGACCTGATCGCCGTTGTGATGGCTGCGCCGGATCCGGGCGGACGCTTTCAGGACGCCGTCGCGATGTTAAATCATGGGTTCGCGGTCAGTAAGCTCTATAGCGACGACAATATGGAAGAGCTGCCCAGAAGAAAGGTATTGGGCGGCGTCGCCGATATGGTGGGGATCGTGTATAAGGAAGGCTTCCGCTATCTGGACGTGGAGGGCAGCGATTTAAGCCAAGTCAAAAAGGAGCTCAAACTCCCGCAGGAGGTAAACGCGCCTGTACAGGAAGGCGAGATCGCCGGAAAAGCGGTCTACGTCTTAAACGGCAAAGAGATCGGCAGCGTGGATATCCTCTTCTCCGAGACCGTAGAAAAGGCCGGATACAAGGATTATGTCAGGAAAGTATTTCAGATTTACTTTTGATGTGGTATAATAACGAGGAAAATGCCGATGGCGCTTGCGGCAATCGGCATTTGACGAGTATCTCCATCGAGACGATAGTCGAGATGGTATAATGTCCGCGTAGGCAATGAGCAGTGCGAAAACAGAGAACGGCAAAATCTCTGCTGGCAGATGATTTTGCCGGACGATGTTTTCATAGGGCGAAGCCCGTGAACGAGGAAATCGCAGATTTTCGAGTGCGCACTGCGAATGTATTGAAGAAAGCTTAGTGAAAACGAGGCGGCCCCGTCTGCTAGCAGATGATTTTGCCGGACGATGTTTTCATAGGGCGAAGCCCGTGAACGAGAAAATCGCAGATTTTCGAGTGCGCACTGCGGGGCCATTTGGGAGAAGATCATGTGGTATGCGGGATTGCTTTTCATTCTGCTCATACTGATATTTGGGATCGCGGTGATCGTCCGCGATATGCACCGTTTTGTAGTCGTACCGTATGAGCTGAAGTCGAAAAAGATAAAAAAGAAATATACCTTTGTTATGCTCTCCGACCTGCATAATAAATCGTACGGCCACAGGAATGAAACGCTGATCCGTGCGATCGAAGCGCTGCATCCTGACTGCGTGATGACGGCGGGCGATCTGTATACTTCGGAAAAAAGGGGAGGCTGCGACAATGCTTTGGCGCTGATGAAAGCCTTATCAGCGCGTTTTCCCGTCTATGCCGCGAACGGGAACCATGAGCAGAAAACGGCGGAAGTGACCTCGGTCTTTGGGGACAGATATCTTCGCTATTCGCAGGCGCTTGCGGAAATGGGCGTCGTGCAGCTGATAAACGAGCATGTGATCCTGCCGGAGCAGAATCTGGACATCTGCGGGCTACAGATATCGAGGGAGTATTTCCGGCATTTTCAAAAAAAAGAGATGCCAAAGGGCTATGTCGCCTCTCTGGCCGGGAAGGCCGACCGGGACCGTTTTCAGATCCTGCTGGCGCACAATCCCATGTATTTTCCGGAATATGCGGAGTGGGGAGCGGATCTGGTGCTTTCCGGGCACATGCATGGCGGGATCATACGCCTCCCGTATCTGGGCGGGGTCGTTTCCCCGTCGGTCGGGCTGTTTCCTAAGTATGACGGCGGCAGATTTCAAGAGGGAAGCAGCACGATGCTGCTGGGAAGAGGATTGGGGACGCATACGCTTCCGGTGCGTATGTGGAATCCGGGAGAGATCGTACTGGTGAGGCTGCTGCCGGAGGATAAATAACGGGGAGAAAGACATGGCGATTACGGTAAAACTGGAGGCGTTCGAGGGGCCGTTGGATCTGCTGCTGCATTTGATCGATAAAAATAAAGTCGATATCTATGATATCCCGATCGCGGAGATCACGGATCAATATTTAGATTATGTCCGCCAGCTCGGAGGCGAAGATATGAACGTTATGAGCGAGTTCCTCGTTATGGCGGCGACCCTGATCGATATCAAGTGCAGAATGTTGCTGCCGCGTGAAGTCACGGAGGAAGGGGAAGAAGAGGATCCTCGGGCGGAGCTGGTCGAAAAGCTGTTAGAATATAAGATGTATAAATATATGTCTTATGAATTGAAGGACCGGCAGATCGACGCGCAGCGCAGTCTGTATAAGGCGTGTACGATGCCTAGAGAGATCGAGGAATATTCGGAGCCGATCGATTATGAAGAACTGCTCGGCGATATGACCCTGCGGCGGCTGCATGGGATCTTTGCGGACATGCTGAAGCGGCAGAGCGACCGGATCGACCCGATACGGAGCCAGTATGGCAGGATAGAAAAGGACGAGATCAACATGGACGAAAAGTCCGCTTACATAGAGGCGTATGTACGCGAGCATAAGAGGGTCAGCTTTCGCGAGCTGTTAGAGAAGCAGAACAGCAAGATGGAAATGATCGTGACATTTCTTGTGATCTTGGAGCTGATCAAGACGGGACAGGCCCGTGTGGAGCAGGAGGATATCTTTGCCGATATCCTGATCCTGTATGTAGAGGCCGCATGAGCCGCCTAAGTGGAAGGAAGGTACCGATTTGGAAAGGAAAAAAGCGGAGGCGGTCATAGAAGCCGTGCTCTTTACAATGGGAGAATCCGTGCCGCTCTCGAAGCTGGCGGCTGTGATAGAGGAAGATAATAAAACGACGCGCGAGATCATAGAGGGGCTGGCGCAGCGCTATGAAGGAGAAGAGAGCGGCATTTCCATTATCGAACTGGACGACGCCTATCAGATGTGCACGAAAAAGGAGATGTATGAATATCTGGTCAAGATCGCGAAAGCGCCAAAAAAGTATGTCCTGACGGACGCGCTTTTGGAAACGCTCTCTATCATCGCCTACAAGCAGCCCGTTACAAGGCTGGAGGTGGAGAAGGTGCGCGGCGTCAACAGCGACCATTCGGTGAACCGTCTGGTGGAGCTGGGGCTTGTAGAAGAGGTAGGCAGAATGGACGCGCCGGGGCGGCCCTTGATGTTCGGCACTACGGAGGAGTTTCTGCGCAGCTTTGGCGTCAGCTCGCTCGACGGCCTTCCGACTCTCGATGCGGAACAGATCGACGATTTCAGACATCAGGCTGAGGAAGAGGTCGAGATGAAGGTGGATATCTAAAGAAAGGACGGGCTCAGACGGCCCATAAAAAGAAAAGAAGGGAGATACTAAAATGAAACGTTCCGAGATCAACAACTGTATCCGTTATATGGAGGCGCTGGCGGCAAAGCATGGCTTTGAGCTCCCGCCGTTCTGTAAATGGACGCCGCAGGAATGGCAGGAGAAAAATCACGAATACGACGAGATACGGGATAATATGCTGGGCTGGGATATTACGGATTATGGGCTGGGAGACTGGGAAAAGGTCGGCTTTGCCCTGATCACGATCCGCAACGGCAACCAGAACGATCCCAAGTATAAGAAGGTATACGCGGAGAAGCTCCTCATGCTGAAGGAGGGGCAGCATTCCCCTATGCATTTCCATTGGAAAAAGAGCGAGGATATCATCAACCGGGGCGGCGGCGTATTGGTTATTCATGTTTATAACGATAAGGGAGACGGGAGCTTTGCCGATACGGATGTCCTTGTCAATAGCGACGGACGTTCCTATTATGTACCGGCCGGTACGGGAGTGGAGCTTGCGCCCGGAGAGAGCATTACGCTCTGGCCGCACCAGTACCATGATTTTGACGTGAAGCCGGGGACGGGCGACGTGCTGATCGGCGAAGTGTCGATGTGCAACGACGACAATACGGACAACCGTTTTTATGAGGAAATGGGAAGATTTCCCAAGATCGAAGAGGACGAAGAACCCTATCGCCTGCTCTGCTTCGAATATCCGGCGGCGCGCTGACGCTTTTTCGGTGCGCGTCCTTTCTTTTTCCTATGCAGACTGGTTAGACTGCTGGCCGTGGGGAACGGCATGAGCCTTGTGATGTGCGTTTCTCCGCTTTTTCTATTTAGATTAACGGCCGCAGGGCTTGGCGTGAGCTTTTCCGGTATGCATTTCTCCGCTTTTCCTGTTCAGACTAACGGGTGCCGGGAACGGCATGAGCCTTGCCGGTATGTCTCCCTTTGTTTTTTCATATATATAGAAGGAAAAAACGACGGGATGATGACATGAGAGGGAAAAAACGAGTATGCGCGATCTGCGCCGCGGCGTTGGCGGCGCTTATGGCGTTTGGGACGCTGTGCGGCGGCGGGACGGGTCTTTGGCCGAAGGTGAAGACTGCGCCGACGGCGGCGGAGGCTATGCGGGCAGAGATGGAGATTGTGCAGAAAGGGGCAAAGGTTGAGCGGGAAGAGCCGCAGACTACGCCAACGACAATGAAAGCAGAGAAGCCGGAAACCGAGTCGACCGAGCCGCAGGACAAGGAGGAGGCCGCGCTGACGGCCGCCCTTCATGCAAAGGCGGCGGCACTGGTGGATATGGACAGCGGCAGGGTCTTATATGGAAAAAACGCATATGAAGCGCTGCCGATGGCGAGCACGACGAAGATCATGACCTGTATTCTGGCTCTGGAAGAGGGCGGCAGGGAGGATATGGTAACGGTTTCCGCCTATGCGGCGGGACAGCCAAAGGTACGGTTGGGAATGCAGAAGGGAATGTCCTATCGAATGGACGACCTTCTGCATTCTCTTATGCTGGAATCGCACAACGATTCCGCGGTGGCGATCGCGGAGCAGATCGGGGCAAGAGAGCTCTCGCTGCCGGAGCCCGCTAAGCGCTCTAAGGAGCAGAGCAGGGAGGCGGTAAAGGTTTTCTGCGATAAAATGACCGGAAAGGCCCGTGAGATCGGCTGTAAGGAGACCTGCTTTCTGACCCCGAACGGACTGGATGCCGAGGTGGAGACAGAGACGGGGAAAAAACTGACGCACAGTACGACGGCGGCCGATCTGGCGAAGATCATGCGCTACTGCGTAACGCTCTCGCCGGAAAGAGCCGCGTTTTTGGAGATCACGCGGACGCTCTCTTATTCCTTCACGGACGGGAGCGGAAAGCAGAGCTATCGCTGTGAAAATCATAACGCGTTCCTGAACATGATGGACGGCGCGCTTTCCGGCAAGACCGGCTTTACCAGCCGCGCGGGCTACTGCTACGTGGGCGCTTTGGAGCAGGACGGGGAAAGATACGCGCTGGCGCTTCTGGGCTGCGGCTGGCCCGGGCATAAGAGCTGGAAATGGACGGACAGCCGCCGCCTCTTTTCCTATGGTTTGGAGAATTATGAATACCGGGAGGCCGCGCCAAGCGTCGTACTGGAACCGGCTTTCGTCGAAAACGGCGCGCCTGCGGACGGCAATCCGTGGCACAGCGTATCGGTCAGCCTAAAGAAAGAGGAAAAGGCGCTGCCGCTGCGGCTTTTGATGAAGGACTCGGAGCGTATAGAGGCGCAGGCGGAGCTTGCCAAGACCCTGCCCGCCCCGGTGAAGGAGGGGACGGCGGCGGGCTGCGTATCCTATTATTTGGTCGACGGGACAGGGAAAAGGGAACTGCTTGCGCAGGAGGCGGTGTATGCCGGGGAGTCGGTAGAAAAAAAGGATTTCCTTTTCATGCTGGAATTTGTCTTACGGAGCTTCCTGCCATGACGATTTTTGCGTTTTTTTGAAAATTTCATCTTTTTGAAGCTAGGCAGGGCGATTCTTTTATGATATACTACACTAAATGCGACAGGGCGAACTATGCCTTTTTGCAAAATATGTTTTTATTTTTTTACTTTTATATATGGAGGGCTGAAACATGAGTACTATTTCACAGGCGAGTCAAAGAATTACCGCTTTGCTCGATGAAAACAGTTTCGTTGAGATCGGCGCGCGCGTTACGGCGAGAGCGACGGATTTCAATCTGAAACAGACGCAGACTCCTTCTGACGGCGTTGTGACCGGCTATGGAGTGATCGACGGCAGTCTTGTGTATGTATACAGCCAAGACGCTTCTGTCTTAAACGGCAGCGTCGGCGAAATGCACGCGAAAAAGATTGCGAATCTCTACGATCTGGCGTTAAAGACGGGAGCTCCCGTGATCGGTCTGATCGAATCCGCAGGACTGCGGCTTCAGGAGGCGACGGACGCCTTGAACGCGTTCGGGGAGATCTATAAAAAGCAGGTTCTCGCGAGCGGCGTGATCCCGCAGATCACCGCGGTTTTCGGCGCGTGCGGCGGCGGGCTTGCCCTGATCCCGACCCTGACGGATTTTACCTTTATGGAAGAAAAGAGCGCAAAGCTTTTCGTAAATTCTCCGAACGCGCTCGACGGCAATACGACGGAGAAGTGCAACAGCGCGTCGGCGGCTTTCCAGAGCGAGGAAGCCGGTATCGTAGATGTGGTGGCGGACGAGGGGACGATCTTAGAAAAGATCCGCGAGCTGGTCTCTATGCTCCCTGCGAACAATGAGGACGACGCTTCTTACGAAGAGTGCACGGACGATCTGAACAGGGCGTGCGATGAGCTTGTAAACTGCGCAGGGGATACCTCGATCGCGCTTTCCATGATCTCCGATCATAATGTATTCTTTGAGACGAAAGAGAATTATGCAAAAGAGATGGTAACGGGCTTTTTGAAATTAAACGGCGTTACCGTAGGCGCTGTCGCGAACAGGACGGAGCTTTGCGATACGGAAGGCAATGTAACGGAGAAATTTGACGCGGCCCTGACGGTGAACGGCTGCGAGAAGGCGGCGGATTTCGTCCGTTTCTGCGACGCGTTTGAGATCCCCGTTTTGACGCTGACCAATGTAAAGGGATACGAGGCGACGATCGGTTCCGAAAAAGGGATCGCAAAAGCGGCGGCGAAGCTGACGGCGGCGTTTGCGGAGGCTACGGTGCCCAAAGTAAACGTGATCATCGGGAAAGCGTTCGGCAGCGCTTATGTGGCGATGAACTCCAAAGCGCTCGGCGCGGATATCACGATCGCATGGCCGGATGCGGAGATCGGTACGATGGACGCGAAGCTGGCGGCGAAGATACTCTGTGACGGACAGGGCGCGGAAGCGATCGACGCGTGCGCAAAGGAATATCAGAGACTGCAGACCAGCGTAGAGAGCGCGGCGGCAAGAGGCTATGTGGATGAGATCGTAGAGGCGGCGGATACGCGCAAATACATAATCGGCGCGTTTGAAATGCTCTTTACCAAGAGAGAGGACCGTCCGGTGAAAAAGCATGGAACAGTATAAAGGGAAAGGACGATACTTAATATGAAAAGACGATTGCTGATATTAGGTATGATTACCTGCCTCCTGCTGGGCCTGAGCGCCTGCGGTTCCGAAAAGAAAGAGACGGCGGGGAATCCGCTGATCACGGAAGAACAGGCAGCGGCGTATGCGGATCAACTGATCGAGAGTATCAACGCCGTTGTGCAGCAGGGCGCGGAAGATCAGTATTACGGCGACGCAGTGCTTTCGGCCGCGTTCAGCAGCTGGAAGTCGGCGCAGGAGGATATGGGAAGCTATCTGGGTGTTCTCGACCATGAGGTGGAGATCGGCGAGAAATCCACGATCATCACGACTCGGATAGACGGCGCAGTGCGCGATGCAGAGGTAGAGGTCATACTGGATAAGGAGCTGGCGCTGACTTCGATCACAACGAACGTGCAGTACAGCTTTGGCGAACTGATGACGAACGCGGCGTTAAACACCGTAATCGGTATGGGTACCGTATTTGCGGTGCTGATCCTGATCTGTATCATTATCTCGGCGTTTGTGCTGATACCTCGGATACAGGCGGCGTTTACCTCCGGCAAAAAGACGAAGGAAACGCAGGATCAGACGGGGAAAGAGACGGCGCAGAGCGCGCCTGTAACGGAGAGCGCGGCGCAGGTACAGGAAGAAGAGCTGACGGACGATCTGGAACTGGTCGCAGTCATTGCCGCGGCGGTCGCGGCCAGCGAGGGGGCGGCTTCTACGGACGGATTCGTAGTAAGGAGCATACGCCGGGCAAATACAAATAAATGGCAGAGAGCCTAATCACAGGAGGAAATAAAGATGAAAAATTATACCATTACCGTAAATGGAAACGTATATGACGTAGTAGTAGAAGAGGGCGCATCCACAGGCGCTCCGGCGGCGGCTCCTAAGGCAGCGCCCAAAGCCGCTCCTAAGGCGGCTCCGGCGGCGGCTCCTAAGGCTGCGGCTGCGGCAGGCAGCATCAGAGTAGAGGCGGGCGCGGCAGGCAAGGTATTTAAGATTGAATCCAGCGTAGGACAGGCGCTGAAGGCCGGCGATCCTGTCGTGATCCTTGAAGCTATGAAAATGGAGATCCCGGTCGTCGCTCCGCAGGACGGTACCGTGGCAAGCATTGACGTGGCGGTTGGCGATCCTGTAGAGGCAGGCGCTTTACTTGCGACATTAAATTAAATACTGTCGTATGTATGTGACGACAACAGGAGGTCGATAAAATGTCTTATATTTTGACAACTTTAGACAATCTGGTACATCAGACGGCATTTTTTAACTTAACTGTTGGAAACTACGTTATGATTGTAGTAGCTTGTGTATTTTTGTATCTTGCGATCGCAAAAGGCTTTGAACCGCTCCTTTTGACGCCGATCGCATTCGGTATGCTGCTCGTGAATATCTACCCGGATATCATGCTGTCGATCGAGGATTCCGCGAACGGTTCGGGCGGCCTGCTGTACTATTTCTACCTGTTGGACGAGTGGGCGATCCTGCCTTCGTTAATCTTTATGGGCGTAGGCGCGATGACCGACTTCGGCCCGCTGATCGCGAACCCTAAGAGCTTTCTTTTGGGCGCGGCGGCGCAGTTCGGTATCTTTGCGGCGTATTTTGGCGCGATTGCTATGGGCTTTAACGATAAGGCGGCGGCGGCGATCTCGATCATCGGCGGCGCGGACGGCCCGACTTCCATCTTTTTAGCGGGCAAGCTGGGACAGACGGCGCTGCTCGGCCCGATCGCGGTGGCGGCGTATTCCTATATGTCGCTGGTGCCGATTATCCAGCCGCCGATCATGAAGCTGCTCACGACCGAAAAGGAAAGAAAGGTCAAGATGGGACAGCTCCGTCCGGTTTCCAAACTGGAAAAGATCCTGTTCCCCATCATCGTTACGATCGTCGTATGTATGATCCTGCCGACGACGGCTCCGCTTGTCGGTATGCTGATGCTGGGCAATCTCTTCCGGGAGTCCGGCGTAGTAAGACAGCTCACGGATACCGCTTCAAACGCGTTGATGTATATCGTCGTTATCCTGCTGGGTACCTCCGTAGGGGCGACGACGAGCGCGGAGGCGTTTTTGAACTGGGATACGATCTGTATCGTTATCTTGGGCCTGATCGCGTTTGCGTTCGGTACGGCCGCGGGCGTGCTGTTCGGCAAGCTGATGTATAAACTTTCAGGCGGCAAGATCAATCCTCTGATCGGTTCCGCCGGCGTATCCGCGGTGCCGATGGCGGCCAGAGTGTCTCAGAAGGTCGGCGCGGAAGCGGATCCTACCAATTTCCTGCTCATGCACGCGATGGGGCCTAATGTAGCGGGCGTTATCGGTACGGCGGTTGCGGCGGGAACCTTTATGGCCGTATTTGGAGTATTCTAAGACAGGAGGGAAATGAAAAAATGGAAGAGAAAAGACCGATTAAAATAATGGAAACCGTTCTGCGTGACGCGCACCAGTCTCTGATCGCTACGAGAATGCCGACCGACATCATGCTTCCTATCGTTGAGACGATGGATAAGGTAGGCTATCATGCGGTAGAGTGCTGGGGCGGCGCTACCTTTGACGCGTCCCTGCGTTTCTTAAAGGAGGATCCGTGGGACAGACTGCGTAAGTTAAGGGACGGCTTTAAGCACACGAAATTGCAGATGTTGTTCAGGGGCCAGAATATCTTAGGATACAGGCCCTACGCGGACGACGTGGTGGACAGCTTCGTAGAAAAATCCATTGCCAATGGCATCGATATCATCCGTATCTTTGACTGCCTGAACGATCTGCGCAATCTTCAGGAGGCGGTCAACGCGACCAATAAGATCAAACAGCAGGAAGGAAGGGGCCATGCGCAGGTCGCGCTTTCCTATACGTTAGGCGACGCCTATACGATGGAATACTGGATGGATATGGCGAAGAAGATCGAGGAAATGGGCGCGGACTCCATCTGTATCAAGGATATGGCGGGTCTTCTTGTGCCGTATAAGGCGGGCGAGATGATTGCCGCGATGAAGAGCGCGACAAAGCTGCCGATCCAGCTCCATACGCATTATACCTCCGGCGTAGCTTCCATGACCTATCTCAAAGCGGTGGAAGCGGGCGTAGATGTGATCGACTGCGCGATCTCCCCGTTCGCTCTGGGCACTTCCCAGCCGGCGACGGAGGTCATGGTGGAGACCTTTAAGGGAACGCCGTACGATACGGGATACGATCAGAACATCTTAGCCGAGATCGCGGATTACTTCAGGCCCTATCGGGATAAATGTCTGGCAGACGGCCTGCTCAATCCTAAGGTCATGGGCGTGGATATCAAGACGCTGCTGTATCAGGTACCGGGCGGTATGCTTTCCAACATGGTGAGCCAGCTCAAGGAGCAGAACGCGGAAGATAAGTATTATGACGTATTGAAGGAGATCCCGGCGGTACGTAAGGATCTGGGCGAGCCGCCTCTGGTAACGCCGTCCTCCCAGATCGTCGGCACGCAGGCGGTGTTCAATGTGCTGATGGGCGAGAGATATAAGATGGCGACGAAGGAGACGAAAGCGGTGCTCCGCGGGGAGTATGGCCAAACCATCAAGCCGATGAGTCAGGAAGTGATCGATAAGGTCATTCCGGGCGAGAAGAGGATTACCTGCCGTCCAGCCGACCTGCTTGAGAACGAGATGGATAAGCTGGAGTCCGAGATGAAGGAATGGAAACAGCAGGATGAGGACGTTCTCTCCTATGCGCTGTTCCCGCAGGTAGCGACCGACTTCTTTAAATATCGTCAGGCGCAGCAGGAAAAGGTAGATCCGGCGCAGGCCGATACGAAGAACGGCGCGTATCCGGTATAAAATACCTCCTGTTATTTCCAAAAGGCAGGAAAACGGGAAAATAAGAGTACGATAAAGCAAAGACCGGAGGGCGGAAAGCTCTCCGGCCTTTTCGTTTCTCCTTTATTTTTATAACGATCAAAAATTAAATGCAGATTAAATGCGGATGATACAAGAAAAACAAAAAGGAAAACGCTTGACATTTTTAAACGCTTCTACTAAAATAACAAATGTTATCAGGCATATGTCAGGAGGAGGTGCGATATGGCGAGAAAAGCGACTGTTACGGAAAGCATGATCTTGGACAATGCGTTTTTACTGATGCGCACGGAGGGAGCCGGACAGCTTACGGCGCGGAAGCTGGCGGCAAAGGCGGGCTGTTCTACGCAGCCGATCTTTCGGCTGTATGAAAATATGGAACAGGTCGTCGGTCTGGTGTATGAGCGGGCGATCCTGTTTTTTGAATATTTCTGCAGGAACTATCTGGGGAAAAATAAGCTGCCCTTTATCGATCTCGGCATGGCCTACATCAGCTTTGCGTCAAAGGAAAGGCATGTCTTCCGCTTTTTGTTCTTATCGGAGTATCGAGGCGGCAGGAGCATGTATGAGCTGCTGAACGGCAATACGAGCGTCGTGAGCAAGGAAGTGCTGAAAGCGAGGGCGGCGGGGGTATCCGATCCGAGCGGCCTGTTTATGCAGATGTGGATCTTTATCCACGGGGCGGCGTGTATGGCGCTCATGGACGATTTCGATCTGGGCGAAGAGGAAACGCTGGCCCTTTTAAAGAATGTGTATCAGTCATATGTGAAAGCGATGGCATAGAGATGGGAAATACGCAGAGTGATGTGCGGACGCGCATAAACGACAGATACGCCCGCATGAGCAAGAGCCATAAGAGGATCGCGGCCTATATCATGGAGCACTATGACCAAGCGGTGTTTATGACGGCCGCGGAGTTAGGAGAGAATCTGGGGATCAGCGAATCGACGGTCGTGCGCTTTGCCTCCGGCCTTGACTATGAGGGCTATCCTGAATTTCAGAAGGCGCTGGAAGAGTGGGTGAAGGGAAAGCTGAATACCCTGCAGCGGATCAATGCGAAGTACGGCGGGAGCACGCAGTCGGAGATCCTCAGCGCGGTGCTTTCCGCCGATGTGGAAAAGATTCAGGATACGATGGAGATATTGGATCCCGCCGCCTTTGAAACGGCGGTAGAGATCATTTTGGAGGCGAAGAACCTTTATATCGTCGGGATCCGAAGCTGCGAGCCGTTAGCGGACTTTTTGAGCTTTTATCTGAATATGGTGCGCAAAAACGTCTGGCTGATACGGACGACAAATGTGACCGAGCTCTTTGAACAGATGATACGGATCGACGCGGCGGACGCGGTCATCGGGATCAGCTTCCCCCGTTATTCCATGCGGACGCTGAAGGCGATGGAATTTGCCAATGACCGCAACGCGAAGGTGATCACGATCACGGACAGCGTGCATTCCCCGATGTGCCTGTATTCCTCCTGCAATCTTTTCGCGCGCAGCGATATGGTCTCGATCGTGGATTCTCTGGTCGCGCCGCTGAGCGTGATCAACGCTTTGGTGGTGGCGCTCTGCCTAAAGCGCCCGAACGAGGTGAGGGAAGGGCTGGAAATGCTGGAGGAGGCATGGAACAACTATCAGGTGTATTTAAACGATGAGATCAATTTTATCGGGGAGGAGCCGATCTTGAATTACTCGTTAAAAAGGGACGAAAATGCGTAGGGTGATCGTAGTAGGGGCGGGCGCGGCCGGCATGATGGCGGCCTATGGGGCGGCGTCGCAGGGAGCCGGCGTGCTCATACTGGATAAAAACGAGAAAGCGGGCAAGAAAATATATATTACCGGAAAGGGGCGCTGCAACCTGACCAACGCGTGCGATACGCAGGAGCTGTTTGCAGGCATCGTCCATAACGCCAGATTTTTATACAGCGCGTTTTACGGATTCTCCAATCTGATGACGATGGATTTCTTTGAGAGCAGGGGGTGCCCGCTGAAGATCGAACGGGGGAACCGGGTATTTCCGGTTTCGGATCATGCTTCGGACATTACCCGCACGCTGGAGCGCAGCCTGCGGGAGCTGGGAGTGGAGATACGGCTGAAAACGAAAGCGGAACGCCTGTATTGTGAAAACGGAAATGTAACGGGAGTTATATTAAATGACGGGGAGAAAGAAAATGCGGACGCCGTGATTCTGGCGACAGGGGGACTCTCCTACCCGTCTACCGGCTCGACCGGAGACGGATATCTCATGGCGAAGGATGCCGGACACAATATCGCGCCGCTTGCGCCGTCGCTCGTCCCGTTTACGTTAAAGGACGGCCTGCCGCAGAGATTACAAGGGTTATCTTTAAAAAACGTGCAGCTTTCCCTGTTTTGCAGGGGAAGGAAAAAGCCGGTCTATGAAGGCTTCGGGGAAATGCTGTTCACGCATTTCGGGGTCAGCGGCCCGCTGGTTTTGAGCGCGAGCGCTTACTATGGTGAAAAAGAGAAAAAGAACGGTTGTTTTTTGAAACTGGATCTCAAACCGGCGCTGTCGGAGGAGCAGCTTGATAAGAGGCTCCTGCGCGATCTTTCGGAAAATCAGAACAGGCAGTTTAAAAACGCTTTGGGAAAACTGTTTCCGGCAAGGCTGATCCCCGTTATGATAGAGCTGTCGGGGATCTCACCGGATAAGCCCGTGCATGAGATCACCCGGGAGGAGCGGAGGAATTTCGCGTCCCTGATCAAAAACTGGGAGCTGGAGCTGACCGGGACGCGGGGATATGAGGAGGCCATTGTCACAAGGGGCGGCGTGCACGTTAAGGAAGTGAACCCCTCTACGATGGAGTCCCTGCTGGCGAAGGGATTGTATTTCGCCGGAGAGATCTTGGACGTGGACGGCGTAACGGGCGGTTTTAATCTGCAGATCGCGTGGTCTACGGGGTATCTCGCAGGCTGCCATGCGGCGCAGCCGTAGAGGACGGCGTCAGATCACAGCATGGAAAGCGGCGCGGGGATTTGGCGGCGCATAAGGACGGGGCGGCGGCAGGTCGCAGCATGGAAAGCGGCGCGGGGATTTGGCGGCGCATAAGGAGGGGGCGGCGTCAGGTCGCAGCATGGAAAGCGGCGCAGGGATTTGGCGGCGCGTCTGGAAGGGCTTTCGCGGGAGCGACGGCGCATAAGGATAGGGCGGCGGCGCGGGCCAGAGCAAAAAAGGAAAAGATAAATCCTTTTTTAGAATGATGGGTCTGTCCAAAAATTTTGAAGCTGATATTTAGGCAGAGGGAATTTGTTATGTTAAAAAAATTAAATAGTATTTTGAACATAATGATTGGCGCATGTATCGGCATTTTTATCGGATATGGAATAGTCGCTGCTGTTGTTCTGAGCGCGCTGATTTTGATAAAACTTATTATTCGTCTCAAGCATTAGGGACATTTTTCCGAAAAGGGACAGAGAAAAAGGGTAGAAAAGAGATAGGAAAAGAATAGAAAATGGATAGGGAAAAGATAGAAGAAAAAGGATAGAAAAAAAGAGAAAAAGGATAGAAGAAAAAGGATAAAAAAAGAGAAAAAAGATAGAAAAAAAGAAAAGAGGCGGATAAGATATGGGAATGAATATCGCGATAGACGGGCCTGCGGGCGCGGGCAAGAGCACGATAGCGAAAATGATAGCGAAGAAAATGGAATTTATCTATGTGGATACGGGAGCGATGTACCGGGCGATGGCGCTGTTCCTGCTCCGCTGCCGGGTGGATCCGCAGAATGCGGAGCAGATCGGCGAGATGTGCGAACAGGCGGATATTACGATCCGCTATGAAAACGGGGAACAGATCGTGCTCTTAAACGGAGAAAATGTAAACGGCCTGATACGGACGCAGGAGGTAAGCAATATGGCCTCCGTCAGCTCGGCGCACCCTAAAGTGCGGGCAAAGCTGGTACGGCTCCAGCAGGAGCTCGCGGCGCGGGAAAGCGTCGTTATGGACGGACGGGATATCGGCACCTGCGTGCTGCCGGACGCGGACGTTAAGGTATATCTGACGGCGAGCGCGGCGGTGCGGGCGAAACGCCGCTATGACGAGCTCATGGCAAAAGGCGTGGGCTGTTCTCTGAGCGAGATCGAAGCGGAGATAGAGGAAAGGGACCGCAGGGATATGACGCGAGAGATTTCTCCCCTGCGTCAGGCGGAGGACGCGGTTTTGATCGATTCTTCCGATATGAGCGCGCAGGAGGCGGCCGAAGCGGTGATCGCGCTGTGCAATGCGCAGGCGCTGTAAGGCGGCGTCCTTTCTAAATAGATCGGACAGCGCCGCGGCGGGAAGCCGCGCCGATCGGAATACGGAGGCGGAAAGCGATGGAGGTAATATTGGCAAAGAGCGCGGGCTTTTGCTTTGGGGTCAAACGGGCGGTGGATACCGTATATGAGCAGGCGAAGAGCGGCAAACGGATATACACGTACGGCCCGATCATTCATAATGAAGCGGTCGTGCAGGATCTGGAGGCAAAGGGCGTCCGGGTGATAGGCGCAGACGAGGAGCTAGACGGACTGACGGAGGGGACGGTCATTATCCGCTCCCACGGCGTTTCCAAAGAGGTGTGCCGCCGGATCGAGGCAAGGGGACTGGAATGTATCGACGCGACCTGCCCGTTTGTGAAGCGGATCCACAGGATCGTGGAGGCGGAGAGCCGGAAAGGGCGGCAGATCGTGATTATCGGCGATCCGGGACATCCCGAGGTGGAAGGCATTATGGGCTGGTCTAAATCGCCTGCAGCCGTGATCCAGACGCGGCAGGAAGCGGAAAATTTTGCCCCCGAACAGGGGAAAGAAATCTGCTTTGTGTCGCAGACGACATTTAACTACAATAAATTTCAAGAATTAGTTGAAATTATTCAGAAAAAAGGTTACAATGTAAGTGTTGTCAATACCATATGCAATGCAACTGAGGAGAGACAGACGGAAGCAAAGACGATCGCTTCCCAAGTAGACGCTATGATCGTAATAGGAGGGACTCACAGTTCCAATACAAGAAAGCTGTATGAGATCTGTGCGAAGGAATGTGAGAATACCTGTTTTATACAAACACTGGACGACTTGCAACCGGACTTGCTTGATTCTGTTTTTCGAGTGGGTATTACTGCAGGGGCTTCGACCCCGAATAATTTAATTGAGGAGGTTCAAAATTATGTCAGAATTAACTTTTGAACAAATGTTAGACGAATCATTTAAAACAATACATGCAGGAGAGGTTGTCGAAGGCACGATCATTGATGTAAAACCTGATGAAGCGATTCTGAACATCGGATATAAGTCGGACGGCATTCTGAGCAGGAACGAATACACGAATGAGCCGAACGTAGATCTGACGAATGTTTTGCATGTCGGCGACAAGCTGGAGGTAAAGGTATTTAAGGTAAACGACGGCGAAGGACAAGTCCTTTTAACGTACAAGCGCCTTGCGGCCGACAGGGGCAATAAACGGATCGAAGAAGCATATAATAATAAAGAAGTGTTAAAGGCAAAGGTGGCGCAGGTGCTGGACGGCGGTCTGAGCGTGGTGGTGGAAGAGGTTCGTATCTTCATTCCGGCGAGCCTCGTATCGGATACCTATGAAAAGGATCTGACGAAGTACGCGGGTCAGGAGATCGAGTTCGTGGTCAGCGAGTATAATCCGAGGAGAAGAAGGTATATCGGGGACCGCAAGCAGCTTATTCTGGCTAGGAAGGCAGAGCTTCAGAAGGAACTGTTTGAGCGGATCAAGGAAGGCGACACCGTAACGGGTATTGTTAAGAATGTGACGGATTTCGGCGCGTTCATCGATCTGGGCGGCGTAGACGGCCTGCTGCATATTTCCGAGATGTCTTGGGGCAGGGTAGAGAATCCGAAGAAGGTATTTAAGGTCGGCGAGGAGCTGAAGGTGCTCATCAAGGAGATCTCGGGTACGAAGATTGCCCTGAGCCTGAAATTTGCGGAGGAGAACCCGTGGAGAGACGCGGCTTCCAAATATGCGGTCGGCAATGTGGTGACGGGTACGGTCGCGAGAATGACGGATTTCGGCGCGTTTATCGAATTAGAGACGGGGATCGACGCGCTGCTGCATGTGTCCCAGATCTCGAAGGAGCATGTCGAGAAGCCGGCGGACGTATTGAAGATCGGCGAGAGTGTAACGGCAAAGGTGGTTGATTTTAACGAAGAGAGCAAGAAGATCAGTCTGAGCATTAAGGCGCTTTCCGCTTCGGCTCCTAAGCAGGAAAAAGAAGAGGATGCGGACGTGGTCTCCGTTGATATCGACGCGGTGATCGCGCAGGAGGCGGAGGCGTCCGAAAAAGAATAAAATAATATTTCCACAGGGAGCAGGAAATGGTATACGATTACGAATATTTCAAAAAAGCCATATATGATCTGACTAAGATCGACTTAAATTCCTATAAGGAAAATCAGATGAAGCGGCGTATTGATACGCTGATCGCAAAGCATCGTATCGTAGGTTATGAGAATTATGTGCAACTCTTAAAGACCGATAAGGACAGGTTTGAAGAGTTCGTCAACTATCTGACGATCAATGTCTCGGAATTTTATCGGAATCCCGCTCAGTGGAACGTAATGGATAAGGATATCATACCGGAGCTGATCGAGAAATTCGGGAAGAATCTTAAAATCTGGAGCGCGGCGTGCTCTACGGGAGACGAGCCCTATTCGCTGGTCATGGCGCTCTCGCGTCATCTTCCCCTGAACCAGATCAAGATCTATGCGACCGATCTTGACAAGCAGGTTTTGGCAAAGGCGAAGGTCGGGCTGTATTCGGCTAAGAGTATCGCGTCCGTTCCCGACGACCTGAAAAAGAAATATTTTAAGGAAGTGGGAGGGGCTTATCAGATCTCCGAAGAGATTAAGTCCCGGGTGGATTTTAAGGAACATAATCTGTTGAAGGATGCCTATCCGAGCAATTATCATATGATCGTATGCAGGAATGTATTGATCTACTTTACGGAAGAGGCGAAAGACGAGGTATTTGTCAAGTTCCAGAAGGCCCTGACAAAGGGCGGGATCCTCTTTATTGGAAGCACGGAACAGATCATCAATTATAAGGAGATCGGTTTGGAACGGAAGAGCTCTTTTTACTACGAAAAAGTTTAACCGTCATAAAACAAAACAGATGTAATGAAAAAAGAACTGCCGCGGAGCCGGATCGCAGAGATATGCGAAGAGTCTGCGGCAGTTTTTTATTATCTGAAATATTCATTTCTGATTTTAATCTCACGTGTTTTTATTTATTTTTCACATATTTTCAATCGCATATATCACATATATCAGACGAAAGACGGCTTATGCCTCTATAGGCGGCGGGAGACAAATTTATGCATATATCGCATATATCAAACGGGAGACGGCTTATGCCTCTATAAACGGCGGGTGATAAATTTATGCATATATCGCATATATCAAACGGGAAACGGCTTATGCCTCTATAGGCGGCGGGTAACAAATTTATATCAGCGGCACATCAACGGCACAACAGTAGCACATCAGCGTCGGGATTCAAGTCCATCGGATAGGCGCTCCGCTGGAGATGCGTAAATTTAATTACATGCGCTATTCTATGTCGGCCAGCATTTTCAGGATATGGAGCGCATAGATTTGAAATGCATTCCTGTCCTGTTTTAAGGCCGGCGTTACCTCAAAAAAGAGGTCGGGGTCTTCGTAATCCCGTTTGAAGCACGGCTCGAACAGGACGTCCCACTGCTGCAGGTAAAGTCCCTGTTTTCGGGTATAGCAGTTGGAAGCCTTTGCCTGTACGCGGTTTTCCCGATCGACAAAGGAGGCGATGGATTTGTGAACCGCCATATCTTCGATCGGGAGATAGTAATAATTCATATAGTTGGAATAGAAATACTTAAATTCTTCCTCATACAGAGGGACTCGCAGCGCGCCGTAATCGCCGTCTCCGGTGAAATAACACCCGTTTTTACTGCTGGAGACTTCCTTAGGGAGGGAGGTCGGGAAGCGCAGGCGCATATACAGCTCCTGATTGATATTGTGCTGGCTGTCATAAAAGCGGTTTGCCTGTACCTTTTTGACCTTTAGTTTCCCGGAAAAGATATCGCCGTAGGAAAGGATCGGGAGGATATGGAAGATCCCCTTTAGGTCGGCGCAGTTATGGTCTAGGATGATCTGCCGGGAAAAGTCGTCCGGCTTTTTGACAAGCTCATGGTAGATCTCGATGAGCTGGCCGCCGTCGTAGGGATCCTCCCGCTTCAGGCCCAGAAACCGCTCCAGCGTTTTCTGGCGGCAGTCCGGCAGATGGAGAAAGTCCCGAAAAGGGAACGCGCGGCGGTAGAGATCAATGCCCGTGAAGGTGGAAAAATCAAAAGGCAGGATATGCTGGGCGCACCTTTGGCGCAGGAAGGGCAGGTCGAAATTATTGCCGTTAAAATGGATCAGGTGCGTGTAGCCGCCCTGACGGGCAAACTGAAAAAACGCCTGTATGATATCCGCTTCGTCCTCATAGGCAGGCGCGAACCATTGCGTCATGTTCCAGCAGCCGTCCGCGCAGAAGGCGCAGCCGATCAGATATACGATGGAATTTTTTGCGGAAAATCCTGTCGTTTCAATATCCATAACAAGGGTCTTGTCTAACGGGACTTCTTTTTCCAGCGGATAGGATAAGCGGACGTCCGCAAGTTTTCTTTGAATCGTAAGCATAGATACCTCCTGCCATCTTTATCCAAATGTATATGGTATTTTGCTAAGCGCTCGCGTTATGCCGTGAGCAGTGCGCCCTCGAAAATCTGCGATTTTCTCGTTCGCGGGCTTCGCCCTATGAAAACAGTATCCGGCAAAATTATCTGCAAGCAGAAATTTTGCCGTCTTCTGTTTTCGCACTGCTCATTGCCTACGCGGACATTATATCATGATTCTAAAATTTGTAGTAGCATTTTTATAGAAATAATAGTATGATGAAAAGGACGGAATTTATCAAAAGACAGAGAAAGAAGGGTAGAAAATGGCGAAACTGACATTTGTGGGCGGGATCCATCCGTATGACGGGAAGGATTTGTCCAAAGATAAACCGATCAAAGCCATATTGCCGAAGGGCAGTCTTGTATATCCGATGTCACAGCATATTGGCGCGCCTGCCGCGCCGATCGTAAAAAAGGGCGACCGTGTCCTGACCGGACAGAAGATCGCTGAGGCGGGCGGTTTTGTATCCGCGCCGATCTACGCGACCGTATCCGGCACCGTCAGCGCGATCGAGCCGCGCCGGACCGTGACGGGAGATATGGTGATGAGTATCGTTCTGGAAAACGACGGTTTATACGAGGAAGTGGAATACGGCCCGGTAAAGCCGCTGGAGGAATTAAGCAAGGAAGAAATCACGGGGCTGATCAGAGAGGCGGGCGTCGTCGGTATGGGAGGCGCAGGATTTCCGACACATGTGAAGCTCTCGCCTAAGGAACCCGAAAAGATAGAGTATGTGATCGCGAACTGCGCGGAGTGCGAGCCGTATCTGACCTCCGATTACCGCAGAATGGTCGAGGAACCGGAAAAGATCATAAACGGCATGAAGGTTATCCTGCGCCTGTTCGATCATGCGAAGGGGATTCTGGCGGTAGAGGACAATAAGCCCGACTGTGTGGAGACCTTCAGGAAGCTGACCGCTTCGGAGCCGGATATCACGGTGAAGGCGTTAAGGACCAAGTACCCGCAGGGGGCGGAGCGCCAGCTTATCTATGCGACGACGGGGCGCGCGATCAATTCCTCCATGCTTCCGGCGGACGTCGGCTGTATCGTGGACAATGTCGATACCATTGTCGCGGTCGGTCAGGCCGTTTTGGAAGGAAAGCCGCTGATGCACCGTATCGTGACGGTAACGGGAAATGCGATCGCGGATCCGCGTAATTTTATCGTTCGGATCGGGACGAATTACCATGAGTTAGTCGAGGAGGCCGGAGGCTTCCAGACGGAGCCTGCCAAGATCGTGTCCGGCGGGCCGATGATGGGATTCGCCCTGTTCGGCTTAGACGTGCCGGTGACAAAGACCTCCTCCGCGCTGCTGTGCATGACGGAGGACGAGGCGTCAAAATACGAGCCGGGGCCCTGTATTAACTGCGGCAGATGTGTGGAAGCGTGCCCGGGGCGGGTGCTGCCGAGCAAGCTGGCGGATTTTGCGGAGCATGGGGACGACGAGCAGTTTCTGGCTTATAACGGCATGGAATGCTGCGAATGCGGCTGCTGCAGCTACGTCTGTCCGGCAAAGCGGCCTCTGACGCAGGAGATTAAGTCCATGCGCAAGATCCAGCTTGCGAAAAGAAAGAAATAGGAGGTACTGTCATGAGTGATATGATGAAGGTGTCATCCAATCCGCATATACGCTCGAAAGCGACGACCGCAGGCATTATGGGGGCGGTCGTGCTGGCGCTTATGCCGGCGACGCTCTTCGGGGTATATAATTTCGGACTGCATGCGCTGATCGTGATCCTAGTCACAGTAGCGTCTACTGTGCTTACGGAATATATCTATGAACTGTTAATGAAAAAGCCGGTAACGGTGTGGGATCTTTCGGCGGTCGTCACCGGCCTGCTGCTGGCGCTGAACCTGCCGCCGAATGCCCCGCTCTGGCTCGGCGCAGTGGGAGGCGTGTTCGCGATCCTTGTCGTGAAAATGCTCTTTGGCGGTCTGGGGCAGAATTTTATGAATCCGGCTCTGGGCGCGAGGTGCTTTTTGATGATCTCGTTCGCTTCCATTATGACGAATTTTGACTGCGACGCCTATACGGGCGCGACGCCGCTGGCGGCGTTAAAGGCGGGGGAGAGCGTCAATGTGATGAATATGATCCTCGGGCGCACCGGCGGTACGATAGGCGAGACTTCCATGATCGCCATCGTTTTAGGGGCCTGTATCCTGATCATGCTGGATATCATCGATCTGCGGATACCGGGCAGCTACATAGTCAGCTTTGTGATTTTCGTGATCCTTTTCGGGGGACGCGGGTTTGATTCCGCCTATATCTCGGCGCAGCTTGCGGGCGGCGGCCTGATGCTGGGCGCGTTCTTTATGGCGACCGATTATGTGACGAGGCCGATCACCAAACGAGGGCAGTATCTGTTCGGGATCTTTCTCGGGATCATGACCGGTATTTTCAGGCTGTTCGGGCCGGGAGCGGAGGGCGTGTCCTATGCGATCATTCTCGGCAACCTGCTGGTTCCTTTGATCGAGAAAGTGACGGTTCCGAAGGCGTTTGGCAAAGGAGGAGAGAGAGCATGAAAAGTATGTTAAAAGATGCGGCGATCCTTTTTGCCATTACGGTGATCGCGGGAGCAATCCTCGGATTTATCTACGATATGACAAAGGAGCCGATCGCGGAGCAGGAGGTCAAGGCAAAGCAGGAGGCGTGTCAGGAAGTATTTTCGGATGCGGCGGGCTTTGAAGCGGTGGAAGGAAGCGAAGAGGAAATGAGCGCGGTCGTGGCGGAAGGCGGCTATACGCAGACCTCCGTGAACGAGGTGATGACGGCGGTCGATAGCGGCGGCAGCGCGCTCGGCTACGTGATAACGGTGACGTCGCATGAGGGCTACGGCGGCGATATCCAGTTTTCTATGGGGATCCGCATGGACGGGACGTTAAACGGCATTTCTATTTTGTCGATCAGCGAGACGCCGGGGCTGGGAATGCGCGCGGAGGAGGTCTTGAAGCCGCAGTTTTCAAACAGGCAGGCGGAATCATTCGTCTATACCAAAACGGGAGCTTCGGCGGAAAATGAGATCGACGCCATCAGCGGCGCGACGATCACAACGAACGCGGTGACGAATGCGGTCAACGCCGGACTGTATTATTTCCAGAATGCTTTGGAAGGAGGAAGCGGCAATGAATAGTGCGGGTGAACGCCTTTATAACGGCATTATCAAAGAAAATCCTACGCTGGTGCTGATGCTCGGTATGTGCCCGACTCTGGCGGTGACGACCTCGGCGATCAACGGGCTTGGCATGGGGCTGACGACGATGGTCGTGCTGGCGCTGAGCAACGCGATCATTTCCCTGCTGCGCAATATCATTCCCGATAAGGTGAGGATCCCGGCGTTTATCGTGATCATCGCCTCTTTCGTGACGGTGGTGCAGATGATCCTGCAGGCTTATCTGCCGTTTTTATATGATGCGCTCGGGATTTATATCCCGCTTATCGTGGTGAACTGTATCATACTCGGCAGGGCGGAGGCGTATGCTTCCAAAAATCCCGTGATCGCTTCCTTATTTGACGGAATCGGCATGGGGCTGGGCTTTTCCGCCGCCCTGACGGTCATTGGCGCGGTGCGCGAGATCTTGGGAGCGGGGGAGATCTTCGGCATACATTTCATGCCGGCCTCCTATGTGCCGTTCAGTATCTTTATCATGGCGCCGGGCGCGTTCTTTGTGCTGGCGTGCCTGACGGCGATACAGAATAAGGTAAAGATAAACGGGGAAAAGAAGGGAAAGGATATGTCCCGTATCCAGTCGGGCTGTAATTCTGACTGCGCATCCTGCGGGGAGAGCGGATGCGGGCGCAGATTTTACGGCGCGGGAAAAGAGGACGGACAGGAGCCTAAGAAGCAGGAAGGAGAGGTAAAATAAGATGACGTCTACGATAAGAGATTTACTGATTATTCTGATCGGCTCCAGTCTGGTAAGCAATGTCGTGCTCAGCCAGTTTTTGGGTCTGTGCCCCTTTCTCGGCGTTTCCAGAAAGGTGGAGACGGCGGCGGGCATGGGAGCGGCCGTTGTCTTTGTCATTACGTTAGCGTCGGCTGTGGCGGGCGTTATTTACCGCTTTGTGCTGGTGCCGTTGGATATCACTTACTTACAGACGATCGTGTTTATTCTGGTGATCGCGGCGCTGGTTCAGTTCGTAGAGATGGTGCTGAAAAAATACATGCAGGGCCTATACGTGGCGCTTGGCGTATATCTGCCGCTGATCACGACGAACTGCGCCGTACTGGGCGTAGCGCTGACCAATGTGCAGAAGAACTATGGGATCCTCGCGGGGATCGTGAACGGCTTCGCGACGGCGGTCGGATTTTTGATCTCCATCGTGATTCTGGCCGGGATCCGGGAAAAGATGGAGCACAACGATGTGCCGCAGTCGTTTCAGGGGATGCCGATCGTGCTGGTGACGGCCGGCCTGATGGCGATCGCGTTTTGCGGTTTTGCAGGATTGTTAAGGGGGTAGACGGATGAGTATAGCAGGAATTTTGACCGCAACAGCAGTGGTAGGAGCCGTTGGCCTGTTCATCGGTCTGTTTCTTGGGATCGCGGCGATCAAGTTTGCGGTCGAGGTGGATGAAAAGGAAGAAGCCATATTAGGCGTCCTGCCGGGAAATAACTGCGGCGGGTGCGGCTATGCGGGCTGTTCGGGTCTGGCGGCTGCGATCTCGAAGGGAGAGGCGGCCGTAAACGCCTGTCCGGTAGGCGGCGCGCCGGTAGGAGAGAAGATCGCGGCGATCATGGGCGTGGAAGCGGATGCGGGCGTAAGGCAGGTCGCGTTCGTCAAGTGTATCGGCGACTGCGAAAAGGCGAATGTGAATTATGAATATCATGGAAGCCAAGACTGCCGTATGGTATCCTTCGTGCCGGGCGGCGGCCCCAAAAGCTGCAGCTATGGCTGTACGGGGTACGGCTCCTGCGTAAAGGCGTGCCCGTTTGACGCGATCCATGTAGTAAACGGGGTCGCGGTGGTGGATCGGGAGGCGTGCAAGGCCTGCGGGAAATGTGTGGAAGCGTGTCCCAGACATTTGATCGAGCTGATCCCGTACGATGCGAAACATATGGTGGCGTGCAGCTCGCAGGATAAGGGGCCCGTTACGATGAAAGCGTGTCAGACAGGCTGTATCGCCTGCCAGCTTTGTAAAAAGAACTGCCCGAGCGACGCGATCGTGATCGAGAATTTCCATGCGAAGATCGACTACGAGAAGTGTACGGGCTGCGGGGCCTGCAAGGAAAAATGCCCGAAGAAAGTAATTTTATAGGGATATATCGTTATGAGAGAGGTTATTGTAAATACGGCTGTGGACAGTCTGCGCTTGATCCCGTTCCTGTTTCTGACCTATCTGGCGATGGAATGGCTGGAACACCGGACGGGCGATATGGCCAGACTTCTGGTGGAAAGATCGGGTCGTTTTGGGCCGCTGATCGGCGCTGTGCTGGGGATCTTCCCGCAGTGCGGCTTTTCTGCCGCCGCTTCCACGCTGTATGCGGGCCGCGTGATCACGCTTGGGACGCTGTTTTCCATCTATCTGTCCACGTCGGATGAAATGCTGCCGGTCATGCTCTCCATGTCGGCGCCGTTTTCCGTCATCGGGAAAATACTGCTGTGCAAGCTCGTGATCGGGTTTTTCACAGGATTTGCCGTGGATACGCTCTGCGCGCGGCATGGGAAGGAGAGCGGGCGGCTCCATATCGTCGATCTGTGCAGCCACGATCACTGTCATTGTGAAAACGGGATCGTAAAGTCGGCCGCCCTGCATACTGTGCAGGTCTCGTTTTTTATCATCGTGATCGGCTTTCTGCTGAATCTGATCCTGTATGAGGCGGGCGAGGCGGCACTTTCTTCCTTCTTCGTGAAGCATGGGATCTTGGGGGAGATGACGGCGGGACTGCTCGGAATGATCCCGAACTGCGCGGCGTCGGTCATGCTCACGCAGCTTTATCTGGACGGCGTATTGGATTTTGGAGCAATGCTGAGCGGGCTTTTGACCGGCTCCGGCGTCGGGCTTTTGGTGCTGTACCGGGTCAACCGCGGATTTAAGGAAAATATAAGGATTACCGGTCTGCTGTATATCATAGGAACAGCCTGCGGTATTCTGGCGAATGCGGCGGGCGTGGCGTAAATGCCGGAGGGGAAAAAGAGATCCCCGTAAGCTTTGGAATTGCAGGGCGATAGTGACGAGCAATTATTTTGCCGCAGAGGGCGGCGTGACGATGTGTCGCGCCGTCTTTTTGCGTCCGCGAGTCTGTTCGAGGGCGGCAGACTGCCGAAAAGCGGGAAGTTCAACCGCAGGCTTTCACCGTTCCTGCCTTGCTTAAATCATTGACTATGATTCAATGAACGTGTTATAATGAAATCACGCAAAGAGGGGTGATGGCGTGGCAAAGAAAATGACGAATCGGCAGCTTGCCGCACTGGAAACCAGACGCAAGCTGTTGGAGGCGGCGAAAAAGCTGGTATGTGAAAAGGGCTTGGTCAACACATCTATTGAAGAGATTACAAAAGCCTGCGGCGTTTCAAACGGCACGTTCTATACCTATTTTAAACGCAAGGAAGATGTGGTGTTTGCGTTGAGCCAAGAGATGTATCAGGGAATTTATGAGGAAGCGCAGGCCCATGACGGCCCCTTTATGGAACGGCTGGTATTTTATATGGTGAATTTCTCCGGCCACATTGAGCGGGATGGACTCAAGCTCTGCCAAGAATGGGTGCGGAACACCGTGGATCCTGATCTCGCAGAGGCCCCCTACAACAAAGACAAGCTCCGTGTGGATATTGATTCTATGAAGGGGATGATCGAAAAGGGCGTCGAGCGGGGGGAATTGACAGACGATACGCCCGTAGACGCGCTCGCGGGCGCTCTGGTAGATGTGATCTACGGTGAAATGCTCTGCTGGGATATGTCCGGCGG
>CANQTG010000007.1 GCA_947626715.1 uncultured Lachnospiraceae bacterium
GGCAGCGTATCGGGATTGCGAGAGCGCTGTATAACGACCCGGAGGTGCTGATCTTAGACGAGGCGACCTCCGCGCTGGATAACGATACGGAGGCGGCGATCATGGAATCCATCAACCGCTTTCAGGGGCGCAAAACCCTAATCATCATTGCGCACAGGCTCCAGACTATTGAAAAATGCGATATGGTGTACCGGGTAGAAAACGGAAAGATCAGCAGGGAGCGATGATGAGACTGAGTGTGATCGCGGCGTTCTATAATATGGCAGAGGACGGAAAACTGAAGTATTGTATGGATTCGCTGGTCGGACAGAGCCTTGCGGACATGGAGATCTTAGCGGTGGACGACTGTTCGCAGGACCGCACGTTCGAACTGTTAAAGGAATATGAGGCGCGATATCCGGGCAGGGTGCGGGTCTTTCGCACGCCGGAGAATAAAAAGCAGGGCGGCGCGAGGAATCTCGGGCTTACGAAGGCGCGCGGCGAGTGGATCGGTTTTATGGACGGGGACGACTGGGCGGCGGCGGATATGTACGAAAAGCTGCTCCGAAAAGCGCGGGAGACGGGCGCGGACATGGTTGGCTGCGACCTGCACGAGACGTCGGAGCACAGCATGAAGATCGGCAGGATCGTCAACGCCAATACGATGGCTCAGACGGGGATACTGGATACGGAGAAGTACAGAAAGCTGATGCTCAATCCCTGCAGTATGATGATCAAGATCTATAAAAAAGAGGTCATAGACCGTTATTGTCTGCGCTTTCCCGAAGGGATATTCTATGAGGATAACTGCGCGGGGCCTATCTGGATGCTGCACTTTACCCATTTTGAAAAGGTGGAGGAGCCGCTTTATTATTACTATCAGGACGCGGGCTCTACGACGCACCGGATCAGCGAAGAAAGGTGCCGCGACCGGATGCGCGCCGGAGAGCTGCTGGCAGAGCAGTGCCGGGAGCATGGCTTTTATGAAAAATACAGGCCGGAGCTGGAATTTGCCTTTACAAAGCTTTATTATGTCAATACCCTGTTCAGCTATGTCATAGGGGTAAGGCGTGCGCGTCTTGCTTTCCTGGAGGCGCTGCGGTGGGGGATCCGAAAGGAGTTTCCCCATTTTCAGGAAAACGCGTATTTTCAGAAGGAATATGACAGGGAACAAAAGTTTTTGATCCAGCTGCATATGCGCTCTCCGCTCTTCTTTTTGGCGTATTATAAGGCACTGACGTCCTACAGGGCGCTGCGGAAGCGTTTTTTTGGCCGCTGAGCGGCTTGGATTTGCTTATATGGGGCAGTTGTGATATCATATCCAGAGCGGGCCGCGGCGGGAAGCGAAAGGCGCGGCGTACGGCAGGGCGGCAATGAAACGGCGAAACAGGATACGATTTCGGGAGGATGGGAATGTTAAACGATAAGACGATACTGATCACCGGAGGGACCGGATCTTTTGGGAAATGCTTTACCAAATATGTGCTCACGCACTATGAACCGAAAAAGCTCATCATATATTCCCGCGATGAGTTTAAGCAGTTTATCATGCAGAATGAATTTAGGGAATTGAACCAAAAAAACCAGCTCCGCTTTTTTATCGGCGACGTAAGGGATAAGGAACGCCTGAAAAGGGCGCTGGAGGGCGTGGACTATGTCATTCATGCGGCGGCCCTAAAGCAGGTGCCCGCCTGCGAGTATAATCCGGGCGAGGCGATCAAGACCAATATCCACGGCGCGCAGAATGTGATCGACGCTTCGTTAGACTGCGGGAGCGTGAAAAAGGTGGTGGCGCTTTCCACCGATAAGGCCGTAAATCCGGTCAATCTCTATGGCGGGACCAAGCTGGTATCGGACAAGCTGTTTATCGCGGCCAATGCGTACGCAGGCGCTAAGGATATCTGCTTTTCGATCGTCAGGTACGGCAATGTGGCGGGGAGCCGGGGGTCGGTGATTCCCTTTTTCAACAATATCATACGGCAGGGCGGCAGGCAGCTCCCGATCACGGATTACCGCATGACGCGCTTTTGGATCAGCCTGACGCAGGGAGTCGAGCTGGTCATTAAGGCGTTGGAGGAATCAAAGGGCGGAGAGACTTTATCTCCAAGATCCCGTCTTTTAAGATCACGGATCTGGCGCAGGCGATGCTGCCGGGCTGTGAGATGCCGGAGGTGGGCATCCGCGAGGGCGAGAAGCTGCATGAGATCATGGTCACGGTAGAGGATTCCATGACGACCTATGAATATGACAGACATTTTATCGTATATCCCCAGATGGTCTGGAGCGAGAAGCGCAGACCGGCTCCTACGGGGAAAAAGGTGCCGGAGGGCTTTTCCTACAGCTCGGGCAATAATAAGGAATGGCTGAGCGTGGAGCAGATCCGGGAGCTGTTAAAAACGGTAGAACTTGAAAAATAAAGCGCAGGGAGTGAGGACGATGGAAAAACCGGCGATCGAGGGAGGCAGTCCGGTCAGGGATACGAAATTGTTTTACGGGCACCAGTATATCGACGAGGAGGATATCGCGGCGGTAACGGCCGTTTTAAGAAGCGATTTCCTCACCTGCGGCCCGGAGATCACAAAGCTTGAGGATCGGTTATGCGCCTTGACAGGCGCAAAACATGCGGTCGCGGTGAGCAATGGGACGGCCGCGCTGCATATCGCCTGTCAGGCGGCGGGGATCGGGGAAGGGGACGAGGTGGTCACAACGCCGATCACCTTTGCCGCTTCTGCGAATTGCGCGCTGTACTGCGGCGCAAGGCCGGTATTTGCGGATATCGATCCAGATACCTATAATATCGATCCGGCGAAGGTGGAAGAAAAGATAACGGAAGCGACAAAGGCGGTAGTGGCGGTGGATTATACCGGGCAGGCGGCCGATCTGGATCCTCTGCTTTCCCTGTGCCGCGCGCGGGGGATCGTTCTCATAGAGGACGGCGCGCATTCGATCGGGACGCGGTATAAGGGGCGGCCGGTCGGCTCCATAGCGGATATGACGACCTTTAGCTTCCACCCGGTCAAAACGGTGACGGGCGGAGAGGGCGGCGCTGTGCTGACCGACGACGACGAGCTGTATGAGAGGCTTTCCCTGCTTCGCGCGCACGGCATAACGCGGAAGGAAAGCCTGTTGCGGCATCCGTCCCACGGCGGCTGGTATTATGAACAGCTTGCGCTGGGAATGAATTACCGCATGACCGATATGCAGGCCGCGCTGATTAGCAGCCAGTTAAATAAGCTGGAGAGGTTTTGCGCAAGGCGCAGGGAGATCGTGGAGAGATATAACGAAGCCTTTGGACGCCTGCCGCAGATCAGGGTGCAAAAGGAGATCGCGGCGTCCGATACGGCGCGTCATCTGTATCTGCTGCGCCTTGTGCCGGAACGGCTGCGGATCGGCAGGAAGGAATTTTTTGACGCGATGGCGGCGGAGAATATCTGCTGCAACGTACATTATATCCCGGTTTATTATCATCCGTATTATGAAGAGCTCGGCTATCAGAGAGGGATCTGCCCGATCGCGGAGAAGCTGTATGAGGAAATCATGAGCCTGCCGTTATACTACGGGCTGAGCGATAAGGACGTCGGGGACGTGATCTGCGCCGTGGAGAAGCTCTGCGCGTACTATGGGAAATAGGATCCCTGCGGCGGGCGTCGGAAAAGAGGACGTCAAGGGGCGGCGCGGGAAATAAAACAAAAGCGGCAAAAAGCAGGATACGATAGGAGATGGAAAGGGCATGGGGAAGAGAATCGCGATCATTACCGCAAGAGGCGGCAGTAAGAGGATCCCGGGGAAAAATATCCGGCCTTTCTGCGGGAAGCCGATCCTGAATTATTCCATTGAGGCGGCACTGGAAAGCGGCCTGTTTGATACGGTCATGGTATCGACCGACAGCCAAGAGATCGCAAAGCTGGCGCAGGAGGCGGGAGCGGACATGCCGTTTATGCGGAGCAGGGAAGCCGCGGGCGACTATGCGACGACGGCGCAGGTGCTGCTTGAGGTATTGGAGGCTTATCAGGAGCGGCAGGAGAGCTTCGCCGCGTTCTGCTGCCTGTATCCGACGGCGCCGTTTGTGACGCCGGAGAAATTAAAGCGGGCCTTTGCCCTGCTGGAAGAGAGCGGCGCGGACGGCGTCGTGCCGGTGGTGCGCTATTCTTTTCCTCCGCAGCGCGCCTTTGTGATACGGGAGGGGCGGACCGTTATGCGGTATCCTGAACATGCGGCGAGCCGTTCGCAGGATCTGGAGCCGTATTATCATGACTGCGGACAGTTTTACTGTATGAGGACGGAACGGTTTCTGCAAAAGAAGCAGATCTTTACAGATCATATCCTTTCGATCGAGATGCCGGAGACGGAGGTGCAGGATATTGACAATGAGACGGACTGGGAGCTGGCGGAGCTGAAATATAGGCTGATGAGGAAGGAAATGCGCGAAACGGGAGACTGAGACATGAATACGATCACGATCGGCGGCAGAAGGATAGGAAGGGGCGAGCCCGTTTATATCATAGCGGAGATGTCCGCGAACCATGCGGGGAGCCTTGCCCATGCGAAGGAGATCATCCATGCGGCAAAGGAAGCGGGGGCGGACTGTATCAAGATACAGACCTATACGGCGGATACGATGACGATAGACTGCCGTAACAGGTATTTTGAGATAACGGATGGGACGTGGAAGGGAGAAAACCTTTACGGCCTTTATCAGAAAGCCTATACGCCGTGGGAATGGCAGCCGCAGCTAAAGGAGGAGGCAGAAAAAGCGGGGATCGATTTTTTTTCCACGCCCTTTGATCAAAGCTCTGTGGACTTTCTGGAGGAGCTGGACGTGGGATTTTATAAGATCGCGTCCTTTGAGCTGGTGGATCTCCCGCTGATCCGCTATGTGGCCCAAAAGGGGAAGCCGATCATCCTATCGACCGGAATGGGGACGCTTTCCGAGATCGAAGAGGCCGTAGAAGCGGCGCGCGGCGAGGGGAATGAGCAGCTTGCGCTGCTGCGCTGCGCGAGCGCGTATCCGGCGATCTCGGACAATATGAATCTGGCGGCCATGAAGGCCATGCAGGAGAAATTTGACCTGCCTGTCGGCCTGTCCGACCATTCGCTGGGATCTGTCGGCGCAGTGGCGGCGGTCGCTATGGGCGGAAGTATCATAGAGAAGCATTTTTGTCTGGATCGGAGCCTGAAAAATCCCGACAGCTCGTTCTCGATGGAACCGGCGGAATTTGCGGCTATGGTACGCGATGTGCGGGACGCGCAGAAGGCGGTCGGGACGGTGAGCTTCGGCGCGACAGAGAGTGAAAAGAGCAATCTGGCGTTTCGGCGTTCGATCTTTGTGGTAGAGGACATTCAGGCGGGAGAGCCGCTTACGCCGCAGAATATCCGCGTTATCCGTCCGAGCGACGGGCTCGCGCCCAAATATTACGATACGGTATTGGGCAGGCGGGCGGCGCTGGATCTAAAACGCGGAACGCCCTTAAAGATGGAGATGATAGAACAATGAGCCTGCTTTATTTAAGGGAAGCCGGGCGGGACGATGCGGAGCTGCTTTTTTCATGGGCAAACGACATAGATGTCAGAAGAAACGCTTTTCATCAGGATACGATCGTCTGGGACGAACATATGCGTTGGTTTCAGGGAAAGCTGGAGGATAAAAACTGCCGGATCTATATCGGCTGCATAAAGGCGGCGGATATGTCGGAAAAAGCGGTCGGACAGATACGGCTGGATATAACGGACGGCAGGGCGCTGATCGATTATTCCGTCAGCGCGGATCAGCGAGGAAAGGGCTACGGGACGGAAATGCTGCGTCAGCTTACGGCGCGCCCCGGACTGGGGATCCGCTTGTTTGCCGCGCAGGTAAAGACGGAAAATCGCGCTTCGGCCAGAGTATTTGAAAAATGCGGCTTTACCAAAGTCCTGCGGGAGGAGAGCTGCGAACTGTGGGAAAAAGCGTGTGCGGAAGCTGGGGAGGAGCGGGAGAGGATCGTGATCTGCACGCAGAAATCCTTCCATATCCGGCGCGGCGAGGAACTGCGGGAACAGTATGCGGGGAAATATGACGTCAGGATCCTGACTAAGCGTGAGGAGCTTACGATAGAGACGCTTTCTAAGATCGCGCCTAAGTATCTCTTTTTTCCGCACTGGTCGTATCTGATCCCTAAGGAGATCTATGAGACCTATCCCTGCGTGGTGTTCCACATGACGGATCTGCCCTTTGGGCGGGGCGGCAGCCCTCTGCAGAACCTGATCGTAAGAGGGTATACGGATACGAAGATCTCCGCGCTGCGGGCCGGAGCGGGGCTGGATACGGGCGATATTTATATGAAAGAGGATCTGTCGCTGGCGGGGACGGCGGACGAGATCCTGCGCCGCGCCTCCGAGATCATCTTTACGAAGATGATCCCGTATCTGTTAGAGCATGACCCCAGACCGCTTCCGCAGGAGGGAGAACCCGTCCTGTTTGGGCGCAGGAAGCCGCAGGACGGCAGGCTGCTTCCCGAGATGGACGAAAAGACGATCTACGATTATATTCGTATGCTGGACGGAGAGGGGTATCCGCCGGCCTTCATAGAGCTGGGGGATTATACGCTGCGTTTTCGGGAGGCGGAATATCAGGGAGAACAGGTGAGCGCCAGAGTGACGTTTGAGAAAAAGAAAGGGTAAGAAGAGGGAAACTATGAATGTACTGATCGTAGCGGCGCATCCCGACGATGAGATCTTAGGGGTAGGCGGCGCGGCCATCAAGCATATCGAGGCGGGAGACAGCGTATATGCGCTGATATTGGGAGAAGGGCAGACAGCCCGCTTTGACAACAGGGCGGATGCGGGGGATACGCTTCTTGCGCAGCTCCATGCGGATACGCTGCGGGCGGCAAAGCTGCTGGGGATCCGGGAGGTATTCTTTGAAAACTTTGCGGATAACCGCTTTGACAGCGTGGATCTTTTGGATATCGTAAAAGCGGTGGAGAAAAAGGTCAAAATGCTGCGGCCGTCCGTGCTCTATACCCATCACGGCGGCGATCTGAATATCGACCACGCGCTTACCTACAGGGCGGCACTGACGGCGACGCGGCCGATGGCGGATCAGCCGGTGCGCGAGCTCTATGCGTTTGAGACCGTTTCCTCGACAGAGTGGAATTTCACATACGGCGATGCGCAGTTTTCCCCGAATGTCTTTGTAAAGCTGAGCGAGAGCCAGATGGAACGAAAGCTAGCCGCGATGAAGGAATATGGGACGGAGCTGTGCGAATTTCCGCATCCGCGTTCGCTTGCGATGCTGCGGGCGACGGCGCGCAGATGGGGCGGCGTGGTCGGCGCGGAATATGCGGAGGCTTTTGAAGCGGTAAGGCTGATCCGGGAGTAAACGACATGCGTATCATTATTCGGGCGGATGGGAACAGGGAAGTCGCGATGGGCCATATCATGCGCTGTCTTTCGATCGCGGATGCGCTGCGGCGGGAAGGCGCGCAGGTATGCTTTGTGACGGCGGGAGAGGAGACGCAGGGACTGATCCGGGAGCGCGGCTATGAAAATATCGTGCTGGGGACCTCCTTTCGGGATATGGAAGGAGAGCTTTCTTCCTTTACGGCGTATTTTCAAAAGGCTCCGGCGCAGCGGATACTGGTAGACAGCTATTTTGTGACCGGATCTTACCTAAAGGCGCTCAGCGCCCTAGCGCGGACGGCCTATCTGGACGATATGGGAAGGCCGGTCTATCCTGTCGATCTGCTGATCAATTATAATAATTACGCAAACGACCTGCCTTATGCGAGACGGTACGAGGAGGAAGGGCTTTCTCTGCCTAAGCTCCTTCTCGGCTGCGCCTATGTGCCCCTGCGGGAGGAATTTCAAAAGGGCCTGCGCAGCCGCGTCCGCGGGCAGGTATCGGACGTGCTGATCTCCACGGGAGGCGGGGACCGCGTCAATGCGGCGGGCAGGCTGTGCGCGCGCCTGCTTTTGGAAAAGCGGCGGGGGAAACGGCGGGGGATCCGCTATCATGTGGTCTGCGGCCCGCTCTCGGCGCAGAAAGAGGAGCTGTATGCGATTTCGAAAGCGCATCCTGATTTTATCATCCATGAAAATGTGACAAATATGTCGGAACTTATGCGGAGCTGCGACGCCGCCGTCAGCGCGGCGGGCGGCACGATGTATGAGCTCTGCAGTATGAGACTGCCGACGGTCTGCTTTACTTTTGCCGAGAATCAGCGGCAGATGGCGGAGCATTTTGACAAAACGTCGGAGATCAGGAACGCGGGCAGTCTTGAGGAGGCGGGAGAAAAAACGCTGGACGCCCTGCTAGACAGGCTCTCGGAGCTTGAAAACGACGCGGCGCTGCGCGGGCGTATCCGGGAGCAGATGGCCCTTTTGACGGACGGCTTCGGCGCCGGCCGGATCGCAAGGGAGCTGATACGATGAAACGAAGAGAGGCAAATTTTGAACTGCTGCGTATCATAGCCATGCTGATGATCATAACGCTGCATTATCTGGATAAAGGCGGGATCCTGCCCGCCCCGCAGGAGACCTATACGGCCGCGGGAGCGTGCGCCTTTGGACTGGAGGCGTTCTGCGTGCCCGCAGTCAATGTCTATGTGCTCATTGGCTCTTATTTTCTGTCGGGGAGCGGCTATCGTCCGCTCAGGGCGCTGAAGCTGTGGGGCGAGACGCTCTTTTACTCTGTGGGGATCGCGGCGTGCTGTCTGCTGACGGGGCTGCTCCCCTTATCGGAGCTTACCGTCTATCGGGGGCTTTCCTATCTGTTTCCCGTTATCGAAGAGCATTACTGGTTTGTGACGGCGTATCTTCTCATGCTCCTGTTCGCCCCGCTGATGAACGAAACGCTGCGCGCCCTGCCGGTCAAGACCTATCGGCAGGGGCTGCTTTTGCTGTTTTTACTGCTTTCCGTGAGCAAGAGCGTTCTGCCGGTCAAGCTCCCGACCGACCGTCTGGGCTACGACGCGCTCTGGTTTCTGTTTTTGTATCTGATAGGCGCTTATCTGCGCTGCCATGGGGAAACTGTCGCCGGACGGCCGTCGGTTTTTATAGCGGGATATCTTGCGTGCAGTCTGCTCATCTTTGGGAGCCTGCTCGCCGTCCATGCGTTTTATGACGCGACGGGGAGCCTCGGGGACTTTATCAACAGAGAGTATCAGTATAACAGCGTTCTGTGCCTGCTGGCTTCTCTGTGCCTGTTTTTGGCCTTCCGTGCGGCGCGTATCCGGGAGGGCAGGGCGGCCCGGCTGATCTGCGGGGCGGCCTCCGCTTCGTTTGGCGTATATCTGCTCCATGAACATTTGGATATCCGGTATTTGTGGCCCGTGTGGGCGGGGGTGCAGAGCGTTTCCAAGACGCCGCTCTTTTTCCTGCATTGGTTCCCGTGCATTCTGACGGTGTATCTGATCGGTATGGCGGTCGATCTGCTCAGACAGAAAGCGTTTTACCGGATCGGACGGCTGGCGGATAGGCTGCGCAGAGAATGGGGAAAGAACAGGTAGGCGGTTTGGTTCGGCCTTGCGGCGGCGGGCGGTTGGCGGGATATGGGAAGAGACGGGATATGGGAAGAGACGGGATATGGACAGAGAAAGAGAGAGCTCTTTTTAAAAGATCGGATCTGAGGGAAACGGCTTCGGGGGAAACGGGCCTTAGAAAAACGGATTTAAGGAAGGCGGATTTAGAAGAAACGGCTCCGGGAGGATCTGCTCTGAAAAAAGCGGGGAAACGGCGGGCATGGGCACGCGATATCGTCTGTCCGGCGCTTTTGCTGCTGCTTCCGTTGCGGCATATCGCGCAGGGGATCGATATCAGCGACACTGGTTATAACCTTGCGTGCTTTCGATGGTTTGGCGAGCTGGACGGAATGTGGGTGTATGTCACCTATCTGGCCAATGCGGCGGGGAAGCTGTTTACAAAGCTGCCGTTTGGCTCGCGCATGATCGGGATGAATCTGTACTGCTCGCTCGTGGTCAGCTTAACGGCCCTGTGCGCGTGGTATTTTCTAAAGGATAAGATTCCGGCGGCCTTTGTCATATCTGGGGAGCTATTGGCGGTCTGCTTGTGCTGGTGCCCGCATGTGATCCTATACAATTATCTGACGTATCTGGCGCTGCTTATAGGGACGGTCCTTTTGTACCGCGGGATCTTCACGCGGGAAATGCGCTGTTATGTGCTGGCGGGGGCGGTGCTGGGGCTGGGCGTGGGCGTGAGATTTTCAAATCTGACGCACATGTCGCTTATCTTGGCACTGTGGTACTATGGCTTCCTTGCCAAAAGAAAGCTCGGGGAGATCGTAAAGGATACGCTGCTCTGCGTTCTGGGGTATGCTGCGGGGATCGCCTCTTTTCTGTGCCTGATCGAAAGACAGTACGGCCTGTCCGGGTACGTTTCCATGCTGTCCGGCCTTCAGACCATGTCGGACGGGGCAAAGGGCTATTCCATGAAAGAGATGATCGCGGGCGCGTTTCTCGATTATCTGGGAAGTATGAAGTGGGGGCTGCTGTTCCTTCTCTACCTTTTGGCGGGACTGCTGCTCTTTCAGATCCGGAAGGGATACTGCGAGAGGGGGAAAAAGCTGCTCTTTTCTCTGGGATTTATAGTGCTGCTGCGTTTTGTTTACGGCCGCGGAATGTTCGGGCTGGATTATCATACGTATTTTTCCATTTTTTGGTGGGTCAGCCTGTTCAACGTATCGGCGCTTTTGTGCAGCCTTATCGTACTGGTAAAAAAGAATATGGAAAAGGAAGAACGCCTATTAGGGGCGTTTGTCGCGATCACGATCCTGATCCTGCCGCTGGGGAGCAATAACCGTTCCTATCCGGTGATCAACGATCTGTTTTTGATCGCGCCGGCGACCTTATTCTTTTTGCGCAGGCTGCTCCCGCGTTCCTTCCCCGTTAAGCTGACGGCGGCGGGCTGCCTTTTGACGCTCGCCGTACAGAGCGCGGGGTTTGGGACGGCGTTTGTGTTCCGGGACGGGAGCGCCTCGGAAAAAAGGGATACAAAAGTAGAAAATAATGGTATACTGAAAGGGATGTATACGACAGGGACGAACGCTGAGGCTTTGGAGGGGGTCACGGCGTTTTGGGAAAAAGCCGGACTTTCCGGCAGCTCCGTTATCCTGTACGGCAATATCCCGGGGATCTCCTATCTGCTTGACGCCCCGCCCGCCATCACGAGCACATGGGCGAATCTGGAGTCCTATAACATGGGATTCTGGGAAGCGGATTTTGCGCGGGTCGAGGCGGATTTAGAGAGGGACCGCCCGGTTGTCATGATAGGGAAGGAGTATGAGCCGACTGACGGAAAGGCCGCGCTGCTTCAGGAATTTATGGAGCGTCATGCCTATCGGCTGTTGTATGAAAACGAGAAACTGGCGCTCTATCATTAGGGGAAATGAGAGGATGGATAATATGATCGTATTCAACGTGCCGCCCTATACGGGAAAGGAACTGGAATATATCCGTCAGGCAGTGGAAAAGCAGAAGATCTGCGGCGACGGGGAATTTACAAAAAAGTGTAACGAATGGATCGAGAAAAGGAGCGGCGCGGGGAAATGTCTGCTGACGACCTCCTGCACCCATGCGACAGAGCTGGCGGCCCTGCTGGCGGATATTAAGGAAGGGGACGAGGTCATCATGCCGGCCTATACCTTCGTTTCCACGGCGGACGCTTTTGTCCTGCGGGGCGGGGTGCCGGTGTTCGTGGATATCCGTCCCGATACGATGAACATCGATGAGAAGCGGATCGAAGAGGCCGTTACGGATAGGACGAGGGCCATTGTGCCGGTGCATTACGCGGGAGTGGCATGTGAAATGGATACGATCATGGAGATCGCGGCGCGCCATAACCTGATGGTCATCGAGGATGCGGCGCAGGGGCTCATGGCGAGCTACAAGGGCAGGATGCTCGGGACGATCGGCGATTTTGGCGCATACAGCTTTCACGAGACAAAGAATTACAGCATGGGAGAGGGCGGCGCGCTGCTGATCCGCGACGAAAAATACGTAGAGGAGGCGGAGATCCTGCGGGAAAAGGGCACGAACCGCAGTAAATTCTTCCGCGGGCAGATCGATAAATATACGTGGGTCAACTACGGCTCTTCCTATCTGCCGAGCGATATGAACGCGGCCTATCTGTGGGCGCAGCTCTTGGTGGCGGACGAGATCAACGATCACAGGCTGGCGCTGTGGCGGCAGTATTACGAGGAGCTTGCGCCGCTGCGGGAAAGAGGGCTGATCGAGCTCCCTGTCATACCAAAGGACTGCGTGCACAATGCCCATATGTTTTATATCAAAGCCAAAGATCTGGCGGAGAGGACGGCGCTGCTGGCGTTTTTGAAGGAAAACGGGATACTGGCGGTATTCCATTATATCCCGCTGCATACCGCGCCGGCGGGGAAGCGCTTCGGCAGATTCCACGGCGAAGACGTTTATACGACAAAGGAGAGCGAACGGCTTTTGCGCCTGCCGATGTTCTATAAGCTGACGGCGGCGGAGGTTTTCTATATTACCGGGAAGGTGAAGGAGTTCTATCGCGTATGAGGTCTGTTTTGGGGCAAAACAGGGAAAGATGGCGTGATCGGGGGCTCGCGGCCCTTTTTACGGCGGCGCTTTGGCTGACGCTGTCTATATGGTTTGATTTTTATTACGATCTAAACGACGATACCGCCATGAAGGATATCCTTTCGGGCGCTTATACCGGGATACCGGACGGGCACAATATCCAGATGCTCTATCCGCTCTCATGGCTGATCAGCCGCTTGTATAGGCTTCTGCCGGCGCTTCCGTGGTACGGGTTCTTTTTGTGCGGCTGCCAGTTCCTTGCGCTCTGGCTGATCGGCTGCGTGCTTGCCGGGCGGATCCGGCAAAGGGAGAGAAAGGCGGCGGCGCTTCTGCTGCTGACGGCTGGAGCGGGGATCCTTTTTTTATACGAATATGTGTTTATCCAGTATACGGTGACGGCGGGACTGCTGGCCGCGGCGGCGCTGTTTCGTTTATATGGCGGCCCGGATATGAAAGAGGGAGGGGCTCTGGCCTATCATGCCGCGACGGCGGCGCTGATCGCGCTGTCGTTTTATCTGCGGACGGAGCTGCTTTTGCTGGTCTGCCCTTTTTTAGGGCTGGCATGGCTGCTGCGGGCATACCGCGGGATCCGGGAGGGCAAAGCTGTAAAGGGCGGCAAGGACGGGCAGATCCGGTCTGTGTGCGCCTACGTTCTCCTGCCCGCCTTTGCGCTGCTTTTCATGGGGCTTGGGCTTTTGGCGGACCGCGCGGCGTATGGGAGCCCGGCATGGCGGAGTTTTCGGCAGTTTTTTGACGACAGGACGGCGGTCTATGATTTTTACGGGCTCCCTTCCTATGAGGGAAACGAGGGATTCTATCAGGAAGCGGGGCTTTCGCAGGCGGAATACGCGCTGTTAGAAAATTATGATTTTGATCTGGATGAGAAGATCGATACGGAACGGATGCATAAGATCGCGCTCTATGCCGCCCAAAGCCGCAGGCCGGGCGCGGGGAGGCGGCTGTATCTAAGCCTCTATACGTATGTTTACCGTTTTACCCACGGCGAGGAGCTGCTTTTTGACCTGCTTTTGGTATTCGCCTATTTTTTTCTGGCAAAGGCGGCGCTTTCCAGTGGGGAGAGGGGGCTGCTTATGCGTCTGGCCCTCTTATTCGGGATCCGTACCGCGCTCTGGCTGTTCCTATTATACAGAGGGCGGGCGCCGGAGCGGGTCACGCATCCGCTGTATCTGATGGAGCTTTCGATGCTTCTTTTGTTTTTCTTGTATGATACGGGCACAATACAGTGGAAAAAATATGAAAAATCAGCTATACTGTTTTTATATGTACTCTTTTTTGCCTGCGCGGCGATCTCCCATATAGGGACGGTCCGTCAAAGCTATGCGGACAGAGAAGAGACAAACGCGGACTGGCGGGACTTTCAGGCGTACTGCCGTAAGCGCGAAGGGGCGTTTTATCTCGTGGATGTGTATTCCAGCGTGGCGTATTCGGAAAAGCTGTTTTCCGATTTTTCCCCGGCCTATAGGAATTTTGACTTGGCAGGAGGCTGGTGCGTAAAGAGCCCTATCGCGCAGGAAAAACGCCGGAAAGCGGGATTTGAGAGCGTGGAAGCGGCTCTGGCGGACGGGGAGGTCTATTTTGTGACCGACCATACGAAGAGGGAGAGAAGCGCGGACTTTTTGATCCCTTATTATGCGGAAAAAGGGCGAAGGATCGTATTGCAGGAGATCGACCGCTGCGGGAAATTTTCCGTCATACGGTTGAAGGAAACGGAAACGGCAGACTGACAGGAGAGCGGACGGGGAAATGAACGGAAATCAAGAGATCATAACAGGGGATCTGGTGTCGTTAAGGCCGATCACGGATGCGGATACGGAGAATATCATCCGCTGGAGGAACAGCGACCATGTCAGAAGAAATTTTATCTATCAGACGCTCTTTACGCCGGAGAGCCACAGGGAATGGTTAAGGGATAAGGTCGGGACCGGTTTGGTACGGCAGTTTATCATTCATGTAAAGGACGCGGGGATAGACGTAGGAAGCGTTTATCTGCGCGATATCGATCTGACCCACAGGCGCGCGGAGTTTGGCATTTTTATCGGGGAAGAACGGCAGATGGGCAGGGGGATCGGCTCGGAGTGTATCCGCCTGATCGTCCGCTACGGCTTCGAAACGCTGCGCCTTCATAAAATATTCCTGCGCGTGCTCGCGGATAATGAGATCGCAAGGAGATCGTATGAAAAAGCGGGATTTATGCAGGAAGCCTATTTAAAGGACGAGGTGTGCATTCACGGCGTTTACAAGGATCTGATCTTAATGCGTATCCTCAACCCGCAGGAGGGGTATCATGGATAAGGTGAGCTTTGTCATTCCGTGCTATCAATCGGCCCTGACCTTAGAGGGCGTCGTGGAGGAGATCCGCAAGACTATGGAAGGGCTTGCGGAATATAGCTATGAGATCATACTGGTCAACGACGCTTCCCCGGATCCTACGATGGAAGTGATCAGGAAGCTGTGCGGGCGGTATGAAAATATAACGGGCGTTAGTCTGGCGCGGAATTTTGGGCAGCATTCTGCCCTGATGGCGGGCTTTCGGCAGGTGACGGGGGATATCGTGATCTGTCTGGACGACGACGGACAGACGCCGGCCTGCGATGCGGGGAAATTTTTGGAAAAGATCCGGGCGGGGAACGATGTGGTCTATGCCCGTTATTCCAATAAGCAGCATTCGGCGTTTCGGAATTTTGGAAGCCGCCTCAACGAGATCATGACCCGCTTTATGCTGGGAAAACCGAAGGAGCTCTATGTATCGAGCTATTTCGCGGCCCGCCGCTTTGTGATCGACGAAGTGGCGCGCTATGAAAACTCGTATCCTTATGTGATCGGTCTGGTCCTGCGGACGACGAAGCGGATCGGGAATGTGGACGTGGCGCACAGGAAACGGGAGGTCGGGCGCTCCGGCTATACGATGAAAAAACTGTTCAGCCTTTGGTTCAACGGCTTTACGGCCTTTTCGATCCAGCCGCTGCGCTTTGCGACGCTAGTCGGCCTTTTGTGCGCGGTCAGCGGGTTTTCCTACGGCGTGTATACGATCGTTAAGAGGCTGCTCAATCCGGCGGTGCCGATGGGCTTTAGCTCCCTGATGTCGGCGGTCGTGTTTATCGGCGGTATGCTCATGCTGATGCTGGGTTTGATCGGCGAATATGTGGGAAGGATATATATCAGCCTGAACAATTCCCCGCAGTATGTGGTCAGGGAGATTATCGGGCAGAGGGAAAGGGAAAATGACGCTTAAACTGTCGAAAAAGCAGAAGATCGGGCTGCTGGCCGCTTTGGCCGCGCTCTTTTTTCTGACGTATCTTTCGTTATGCTTTAATGATAACGTATGGACGGATGAAGCCTTTACGATAGAGCTGCTGAGATCGGATTTTGCGGGGATCATACAGGGCACCGCCTCCGATGTGCATCCGCCCCTGTATTATCTGATCGCGAAATGCTGGACGCTCTTGTTCGGAAGCAGCCTGCTGTCCTTAAAGCTGGTCTCCATAGCGCCCATGATCCTGTGCATGACGGCCGGCTGTGGCATTGTCTGGAAGCGCTTCGGCTATCACAGCGCGCTTCTCTTTGTTTTTTTTCTGGGCGTGATCCCCTGTACGATGGAGTATGCCGTACAGATCCGTATGTATTCGTGGGCGCTCTGCTTCGTTACGTTTATGGGGCTTTGGGCTTATGAGGCGTATCTGGAGGGGAAATGGCGTTATTTTGCGGGCGTTGCCCTGAGCGCGGCGGCGGCGGCGTATACCCATTACTTTGCGTTCGTATCGGCGATCCTGATCTACGGCTTTTTGTTTCTGGCGCTTTTGTGGAGGCGGCGAAATAAGCTGGGAAACTGGCTGGTATCGGCCGCCGTATCCCTGCTTATATATGTTCCGTGGCTGCCGTATATGAAAATACAGGTAAGAGGGGTATCCAAAAGCTACTGGATCGAGGAGATCACGTGGGAGACGGTCAGGGAATTTTTCCCCTTTTTGTTTGATATGGGGATCCCGTGGACGAGCGCGCTCTGGTGCGTTCTGGTGCTGCTCTGCGCCTTCCTTGCGTTTTGCAGGATCCGAAAGGGGGAGAGGGAGGAAGGGAGCTTTGCGCTGCTGTGCCTTCTTGTGCCGGTATTTACCGCCGTGACGGGGATCGTGGCTTCGAGCCTGATACGGCCTATCTTTATCGTACGTTACCTGCTGCCCTGTATGGGGCTGCTGGCCCTAGCCCTCTGCGTTCCGCTGGCCCGCTATCTGAAAGATATGGTCTTTTATGCGATGCTTCTGCTGTTATTTTGCACCGGGCTGGTGGATTACGGACAGTCGGTTTACCGGGAATATCAGTGGACCCATACGAAGGAGACGGAGGAATTTCTTGCTTCGCATGTTCAGGAAGGGGATATCATCGCCTATAATTACGAAACCTATAAACTGATCTATGATTATTACTGGGACGATACCCAAAAGAAGCTGTGGCAGGACATCGATCTGGGCAGCGCGCCGTATGGGACGATCTGGCTTTTGGATACGATCTACTGGCCGACTCCCACGCAGGAATATCTGGAGGGATACGGCTGGCAGAAAGAATATATGGGGAATTACGGGATCGAGCACAATGATTTCAAGATCTACAAGATAACGAGGATCGCGCCGGAGGCTTCCGGCCTTTGATCTCGGGAGCGTATATGACGGAAAAGAAAAAGCAAACAATAAAAACGGCGGCCATAGCGGCCTGCATGGCCGCGGCATGGATATTGATCTGGCCCGTCGGCGTGCTGCGGGATACGCTGATCTCCAGAACGGCGGCCGATTACAGTATGAACACGGGGCCGGTCGGAGAGGTGGCGGCGATTCAGGAGTTTGTCCCGCAGTATGACCGTATCCGTTCGCTCGGCATCGATATCGGGAAGCAGAACGGGGCGGCAGATCAGGGGACGCTGTACCTGCATTTTTATGACGAGAATTTACATGAGTTTACCCAAATACCGCAGGATATCAGTCAGATGAAGGATGGGGAGCTGACGGATATCCCTGTGAATCTGAAGCTGGAGGCGGGGAAGCGGTATTACGTGAGCGTGCTGTGCGAGGATTATGGAGAGGCGGCTCCGGTTCTGCATTACCGCTCGCTTTCCGGCAACGGGCCCGTAGAGAATCTGCATTTTTACTATGGGCCGGTCGTGATCGAGGATGCTTCGGCCAATATCCGTTTTACTTATGAGATCCCCCTGAACCCCGCACAGATCCTGTTTTATGACAGTGTGATCCTGCTGCTTGGGAGCGCGGCGCTCCGTTTTATCAGGGGCGGACGCAAAAGCATGGAAGAGGATGAAACCTTTGTCAATACCGAAGACGATGGAAAATAAAATAAAATTGGCGGGGATACTGGCCGTATCCGCGCTGTGCGCCCTGTTCTTTGATCTCGCGGTGGCGCGGGGATATTTTGGCGGCACGGTCTGGGATAAGGGCGTATATGCGGCGTTTTCGCTCCTTAGCGCTTTTCTGCTGGGATACTGGATCTGGCAGCTTTCCTTTGCCGCGATTTGGGATATGCTGCGCAGAAAGGGCTTTTGGGCGGATATGACGCAGATCTGCAGCTTTGCCTGTATCTGCCTGATGACGCTGTATTATTATGATTCCAGCAGCGAGTACGGGCACGCTCTGGCCACCAGAGTGATGAACTGCGCCTTTGCGCTGGCCCTGCTGTGCCTGTATCGGGAAGATGAGGGGAAGGCACGCTTGATTTCTTATCTGCAGGCGCTGCTCGCGGTCTGCGGTATCGTACGGGGCTGCTTTCTGGATCTGGGCGGCAGGGAACGGGTCTTATATGTGATGAGCGGGATCGTGGTATGGCTGTACTGCAGGCTGCTGGGGACGGTATGGCTGCGGGTCCGCAGAAAGGAGATTTGCCGGCGCTTTTCCCGATACGGCTGGCTGGTGATCCTGTTTTTTGCCGGCATGGTGCTCTTTCGCAACACGCGGACATGGCCCTTTTCCGTGGTGGTCCCGTTTGGCTGCCTGTACCTGTACCGCTTTACGGCGGCCGGTATCGACCGTTTCCTAAAGAATTTCTGCTATGGCTGTATTCTGGCGTTTTGGCTGATGGTTGGGAGCGGCGCGCTCTTTCGCCCTTATTACAGTTTTGAATTTATAAGATATCCGGGCTGGTTTTCCTCCGTGGCGACGGCGGGCCTGTTTTGGCTGCTGACCCTCGCCTGTGCGGTGAGCTGTATATTCGCAAAGCTGCGGCGGGGAGTGGAGATCCGCATAAGGAAGCTGTATCTTGAATGGCTTACGCTGGGGGCGGCAGGGACATACCTGCTGATGACGCTTTCCCGCACGGCCGCGCTCTCTGCGGTTTTATTCTGCTTTGCCGCCTTTTTGCTGTCGGAGCTGTACTATTACCGGGATCCGGTCAAGAAAATGCTGCAAAAGCTGCTGCTGGCGGTCGGTGCGGTGCTTGTGCTGTTCCCTGTCATGTATACGGCGACGCGCTGCGGCCCGGCGCTTGTCGGCAGGCCGGTGTGGATCACGGGAGCGGAGTGGTTCAGCGACAGGATACAGAAGCGCGAAGCGCCGGATTCGTCCAAATATATGAATATCGCGCAGCTTGGGGAGACTTTTTTGGAGAAATGGCTCGGGCTTGATATCAATTTAACGGAGCTTACGGGAGCGGTCAGCGGGCCGGGGAATCAGGAGCTAGATGAAAACGGGGAGATCGTGCTCGGCGGCAATGTAGTCGGGGTGGAGGAACATGACGGGCAGGTCTATACGGTCAAGGATTATACCTTCCACAATCCCGACGAGGACGACGTATCAAACGGCAGATTCGATATCTTTACCCTGTATTATGAGCACTTGAACTTAACGGGGCACGATACCATGATCGTGGAGGATGTGGATGAGAATATAACGTTGTATCATGCCCATAATTCTTATATGCAGGTCGCGTATGACCACGGCATCCTCGTAGGGCTTTTGTTTATCCTAGTGGTAACGGGAGGGCTTGTGAGCGCCGTTTTCTACTATAAAAAGAACTGCGGGGAAGTAAATTTTGCCATTTACCCCATAGTTGTGATAATATCTTTTATGACCGCGGGACTTACGGAGTGGATCTTCCATCCCAGCATTCCAATCGGGTTCGCATTCCTGATCGCCCTGACGCCGCTTATGGCGGCGGAAACGCCGCGTGAGGCGGCTTAGGGATAAAAAGCGCGGTATAAAGAAGGAACGTTATGAAGAAACTGAAACTGAATTATAAATTGGTTACAAGAAGAGCGTTTTTGCTGATCTATGATGTGATCGCGGTATGCTGCTGCAACTTTTTGTCCCTGCTTCTGCGGTATGAGTTTCGGATCGACGAGATACCGAGCTATTTCATGAGCGCGGTATGGGAACATCTCCCGCTCAGCATTTTGATTACGCTGCTGTTGTTTTATCTGTTCCGTCTCTATCATAGCCTGTGGGCCTATGCGGGGATCAGCGAAATGCAGAATATCATCGTGGCCTGCTTTGTCAGCGCCGCGCTGCAGGGCGTGAGCCTCTTGATTTTTGACAGGGACGTGCCAAAGAGCTATTATTTCTTTAACGCCTTCTTACTGGTAGCCGCAACGGTCACCAGCCGCTTTGCCTACCGCTTTGCGCGGGAGACCCGAAGGAGGAGGAGAAATAAAAAGAACAGCGTTTCCGTGATGATCGTAGGCGCGGGAGACGCCGGCAATACGATCATCAAGGAGATTAATTCCAGTTATTTCAGCACCATGCGGATCCGGGCGATCATAGACGACGACCCGGAAAAGCAGGGCAAGTATATTCAAGGGATCCGGGTCGTAGGGGGCCGGGATAAGATCGTGGAGAATGCGGCCCTGTTTGGGATCGACGAGATCATCATCGCCATTCCCTCCGCGGGGAGACGGACGATCAAAGAGATCGTGGAGATCGCAGGGCAGACCAACTGTAAGCTGCGGACGCTTCCGGGGGTCTATCAGCTCGTCAACGGGGAAGTGGACGTCAGCAAGCTGCGAGACGTGGACGTGGAGGATCTGCTCGGGAGAGATCCGATCCGGGTGGATCTGGAATCCATATTAGGCTATGTAAAGGACAAGACCGTGCTCGTAACGGGCGGCGGCGGCTCGATCGGCAGCGAGCTGTGCAGGCAGATCGCCTCCCATCGGCCCAAGAAGCTGATCGTTGTGGACATCTATGAAAACAACGCCTATGAGATCCAGCAGGAGCTGCTGCTTGCTTACCCCGATTTGGATATGCTGGTCTTGATCGCGTCGGTCAGGAATACGAATCGGATGAACCGGATATTTGAAAGCTACCGTCCCGATATCGTGTACCACGCGGCGGCGCATAAGCATGTGCCCCTGATGGAAGTCAGCCCGGACGAGGCGGTAAAAAACAATGTGTTCGGGACATGGAAGACGGCGCAGGCCGCAGCGATGAACGGCGTGAAAAAGTTTGTGATGATCTCGACGGACAAGGCGGTCAACCCGACAAATGTAATGGGCGCGACCAAACGGATCTGTGAGATGATCATTCAGACCTTTAATAAATATTATGATACGGAATTTGTAGCGGTGCGCTTTGGGAATGTGCTCGGAAGCAACGGAAGCGTCATTCCGCTGTTCCGCAGGCAGATCGAGGCGGGCGGGCCGGTGACGGTGACGCATCCCGATATCATACGGTATTTTATGACGATACCGGAGGCGGTCTCTTTGGTGCTGCAGGCGGGAGCGTATGCGAAGGGCGGGGAGATCTTCGTGCTGGACATGGGAGAGCCCGTAAAGATACTGGATCTGGCGAAAAATCTGATCCGCTTGTCCGGCTATAAGGTAGACGACGATATCCGCATTGAGTTTACGGGGCTGCGTCCGGGAGAGAAGCTTTATGAGGAGCTCTTAATGAACGAAGAGGGAATGAAGGAGACCGCGAACAGCCTGATCCATATCGGGAAGCCTATCGAGATCGACGAGAGGCAGTTTTTTGTCCAGCTAAAGGAGCTGAAGACGGCTGTGGAAGAGGAACGCGACGATATCCGGGAGCTGCTCCAAAGGATCGTCCCCACATACCAGCCGCAGTAAAAGCGCATGGCGCGGCCGTTTTGGGCCGAAAGACAAAATGAGAGAAAAGAGGCATACGTATCAATGGAAAGGAAACGGATTTATCTGGCTTCCCCTACCATGCATGAGTGGGAGAAGAAATATGTGCAGGAGGCGTTTGATACCAACTGGATCGCCCCGGTGGGGCCGCATGTCAATGCCTTTGAGAAGGAGATCTCAGACTATACGGGCGCAAAATACGCGGCCGCGCTGAGCTCAGGCACGGCGGCGATCCATCTGGCGGTAAAGCTCTTGGGGATCGGGGAGGGGGATATCGTGTTCTGTTCCTCCTTGACCTTTTCCGCGAGCTGCAATCCGGTCCGTTATGAGAACGCGACGCCGGTATTTATCGATTCGGAGCCGGATACATGGAACATGTCTCCGCAGGCGTTAGAAGCGGCGTTTGCAAAGTATCCGCATCCGAAAGCGGTCATCTGCGTGCACTTGTACGGAACGCCGGCCAAACTGGATGAGATCCTCGATATCTGCAGGGCGCACCAGACGCCTGTGATCGAAGATGCGGCGGAATCCCTGTCCGCGACCTATAAGGGGAAACAGACGGGAACCTTCGGGACGTTTGGGATCTATTCCTTTAACGGGAATAAGATCATTACCACCTCGGGCGGCGGGATGCTGGTATCGGAGAACGAGGAAGCGATCGAAAGGGCGCGCTTTTTCGCTACGCAGGCCAGAGATCCTGCGAGACATTACGAACATTCCCAGATCGGTTATAATTACCGTATGAGTAACGTGGACGCGGGGATCGGCAGGGGGCAGTTAAAGTCCTTAGACTTGCACCGCAGCTTAAAGCAGGATATCTATCGCACGTACCGGGACGCGTTTTCGGACATCGAAGCGCTGTCGATGAATCCCATGAACATTGACGGCGAGGCGAATAACTGGCTCTCCTGCCTCTGGATCCTGCCGGAATGCGGCGTAACGCCGGATCAGGTCATGGACGCGCTGGCGGAAGAGAACATCGAATCCAGACCGATCTGGAAGCCGATGCATCTGCAGCCTGTCTATGCGGACTGCGATTTTATCACGACCAGAAGCACGGGCAGCTATGCGGAGGACGTATATGACCACGGCCTGTGCCTGCCGAGCGATATCAAAAATACCAAAGAGGATATGGAGCGGATCGTCGGCATTATCAGAAAGCTGTTCGGGAAATAGGCCGGAGGGCCGCGGCGGCAAGACGGAAGGGAGGCCGGAGATGTACCGGAAGGTTATAAAAAGGGGTCTGGATATCCTCTTATCGGCGGCGGCGCTGCTGCTTCTCAGCCCGCTGTTTCTGATCGTCGCGCTCCTTGTGCGTATCCGTCTCGGGAGCCCCGTCATTTTCCAGCAGGAGCGGCCGGGCTATGGGGAAAAGATCTTTACCTTATGTAAATTCCGTACGATGACGAACGCGAGGGACGCGCGGGGGGAATTGCTGCCGGACAGCGAGCGGCTCACCGCCTTCGGTGCGTTCCTGCGAAAGACGAGCTTGGATGAGCTGCCGGAGCTGTGGAATATAGTAAAGGGCGATATGAGTATCGTCGGGCCGCGGCCCCTCCTTGTCGGCTATCTGCCGTATTATACGCAGAGAGAACGGCTGCGCCATACGGTGCGCCCCGGGCTGACGGGGCTGGCGCAGGTAAGCGGGCGTAATTTCATCGCATGGGACGAGCGTTTGGAAAAAGACGCGGAGTATGTGGAGAACCTGAGCTTTTGGCTGGATTTAAAGATACTGTGGAAAACGGTGACGGTCGTTTTGCGGAAAGAGGACGTAGCGGCGGAAACGGAATTAGTCGAAGCCTATCTGTGGGATGAGCGGAAGGGAAAAAACGTATGATGAGATGGGAAGAATTGGAGACGCCCTGCTATCTGATCCACAGAGCGGAGCTGGAGCAGGGGATCGCGCTGTTAAAATCGTCCCTTGCGGAGAATTGGGATCACTATATCGCGGGCTATTCGTTTAAGACGAACGCTCTCCCGTGGGTGCTGATGCGGATGAAGGAGGCCGGCTTTTACGCGGAGGTCGTTTCGGAGGACGAATACGATCTGGCCAGATATCTGGGATTTTCCAATGTGATCTATAACGGGCCGGTGAAGGGGAAACGCAGCTTTTTAGAGGCGTTTGCGGGCGGCGCGATCGTTAATCTGGATGCGAAACGGGAGCTGGACTGGCTCGAGGAGTCGGGCCTTACAAAAGGGAAGGCGGGGCTGCGGGTCAATTTTGATCTGGAGTCGCTCTGCCCGGGCGAGACCTCCGCGAAGGAAGCGGGCGGCAGATTCGGATTTTCCTATGAGACGGGCGAACTGAAAGAGGCGATCGAGCGGCTGGCGCATATGGGGATCAAGCTCTCGGGACTGCACCTGCATGCAAGCTCTAGGACCAGAAGCATAGCGATCTACCGGGCATTGGCGCAGATGGCGTGCAGGCTGAAGCAGGAATATGATCTGCAGCTGGATTATGTGGATATCGGGGGCGGATATTTTGGAGGGCTGGAGAACCGGCCGAAATTCCCCGATTATATGAAAGCGATACGAAAGGAGCTGGAGCGGGCCTATACGCCGAAGGAAACGGCGCTGATCGTAGAGCCCGGCACCTCCCTGATCACGCCGCCGATCGAGTATATGAGCGCCGTCGTGGACTGTAAGGATACGTATACGGGACGGTTCGTGGTAACGGACGGGAGCCGGAGCGATATCGACCCCCTGCACGGGAAGGAGTCGTACTTCCATCAGATCCTCTATTACGCGGGCGATCAGGCGGCGGAGCGAAAGCGGATGAAAAAGCAGGTTATCTGCGGCTATACCTGTATGGAGAATGACCGGCTGTTTGTTCTGGAAGACCAGCCGGAGCTGCGGGAGGGCGACCGTATCCTTTACCAGAAGGTGGGCGGTTATACCATGTGCCTGACCCCGCTTTTTATCCGGTATTTTCCGGCGGTCTATGTGGAAGAGGCGGGAGAATATACCCGTGTCAGAGAGCGCTGGACGGTTCAGGAAGCCGTCCAGAAAAATCATTATTAACGAGGGAAGCGGGAGCGTAACATGGCCATAAATATATTGATCGCGAGCTGCGGGACCAGAAATAAGATCGTACAGTACTTTAAGAGGGCGCTAAACGGACAGGGCAGGGTGGTCGCCACCGACTGCAGCCCCAATGCGCCCGCGCTCTATGAAGCGGATACGTTTTATCTCGTTCCGCGCATTACGGAAGCGGGCTATCTGGATATCCTATACGACATCTGTAAAAAGGAAGAGATAACAGGGATCCTGTCGCTGATCGATCCCGAGCTTTCCCTGCTCTCACTGCATGAAACAGAGTTTGCCCAGCTGGGCGTTACGGTGATCGGTTCTTCCTATGAGCTGTGCGAAAGGACGCTCAATAAGTGGGAGATGTACCGGTGGCTGAAGGCGCATGGCTACCGCTGCGCGCACTCCTATCTGGATGTGGAAGCGTTTGCGGCGGATGTGGCGGCGGGGCTCATAACGTATCCGGTCTTTGTCAAGCCTGCAAAGGGGAGCGCGAGTATCGCGATCTCCAAAGCCTATGACGAGGAAACGGTGCGCCTGCTGGTCAGCCACGGAAAAGAGATGATGATACAGGAGTTCCTCGACGGGCAGGAGATCGGCGCGGACTGCTATATCGATATGCTCAGCGGGAAGACCGTCTCTATCTTTACCAAAAAGAAGCTGGCAATGCGCGCCGGAGAGACGGATAAAGGGATCTCGTTTCAGGACAAGGAGCTGTTTGCGCTGATCGAACGGCTGAATACGGAGTGCGGCTTTCGCGGGCAGATCGATATCGATATCTTTGAGGTGGATGGAGCCTACTATATCTCGGAGATCAATCCCCGCTTTGGCGGCGGATATCCCCACGCGTATGAATGCGGCGTCGATCATATGCGCCTGATCCTAAATAATCTGGCGGGCAGGGAAAACGACGTGATCACGGGGCAGTATGAAGAGGGCTGGGTCATGATGAAGTATAATGAGATCGGGATGCGGAAGGATACTCCATAAGGATGAAACGGATACTGCTGGCCATCAATTTTGACGAGGGATTATACAATTTCAGAAAAGAGCTGCTGGAGGCGCTGCTCGCGGCGGGCTATGAGACGCATATCGCGCTGCCAGACGGGGCGTATATCGAAAGACTTAGGGCGATGGGCTGTATCTTTCATGATACGGCGCTTTCAAGACGCGGGAAAAATCCCGTGCAGGAGATAAAGCTCCTATGCAGATATGGCAGGATCCTAAAGGAAGTAAGGCCGGACGCCGTGCTGACCTATACGATCAAACCCAATATCTATCTGGGCTTTTTGTGCGCCGCAAAAAAGATCCCGTATCTGCCTACGATCACGGGTCTGGGTACGGCGGTGGAAGGGAACGGCCCTTTGCAGCAGCTCACAAAACGCCTGTATAAGGCCGCCCTGCGCAGAGCCGCCGTCGTATTTTTTCAAAATGATACGAATGAAGCGGTCTTCCAAAGGCTTGGGATCGCCGCCGGCAGGCATAGAATGCTGCCGGGCTCCGGCGTGAATCTGGAGCGTTTCTGTTATCAGGATTTTCCGCAGGAAGATACGGCGGGCTTTTTGTTCATTTCCCGTATCATGAAGGAAAAGGGGATCGAGGAATATCTGGACGCCGCAAAGGCCGTCCGCGCCCGACATCCTAAGATCAGATTTTCGGTGCTGGGCTTTCTGGAGGATGATTATACGCAGAGGGAGCGCTTTGAGCGTCTGCAGGCAGAGGGCGTTATTGCGTATGAGGGAAGCGTAGAAGATGTGATCCCGTACATAAGGAGCAGCCAGTGTATCGTACACCCTTCCTATTATCCTGAAGGAATGTCAAACGTATGTCTGGAGGCGGCGGCGTGCGGCAGGGCCGTGATCACGACGGACCGGCCGGGCTGCCGGGAAACGGTACGGGACGGGGAAACGGGATTTTTGGTCAGGGAAAGAGACAGCGGGAACCTGATCGATACGATAGAACGCTTCCTTGCGCTGCCGAAGGAGCAGCGGGAAGAGATGGGCAGGCGCGGCAGACGGTATATGGAGGAGCGCTTTGACAGGAGAATCGTCGTAGAGAACTATATGGAAGCGATAGCGGACAGCGGGAGGTAGGAGAAATGGACTTATATGAAAAACTGACCGGCAGGCGGGAAAAGCTTTCCCTTGTGGGACTGGGATACGTGGGGATGCCGATCGCGGCGGCCTTTTCCAGAAAGCTTGACGTGATCGGGTTTGATCTAAATGAGAAGAAGATTGCCTTATACCGAAAGGGCGTCGACCCGACGAAGGAGATCGGGGACGAGGCGATCTCAAAGTGCGGCGTTGCGTTTACCAGCGACGAGAGAAGGCTGCGGGAAGCCAGATTCCATATCGTGGCGGTCCCTACGCCCGTAAATCCCGATCATACGCCCGATCTTGAGCCGGTGGAGGGCGCGAGCCGTATTCTGGGGCGCAACCTGACAAAGGGCTCTGTGGTCGTATTTGAGTCTACCGTATATCCGGGGGTAACGGAGGATATCTGCGTCCCGATCCTAGAAAAAGAGTCCGGCCTGAAATGCGGCGTGGATTTTAAGGTCGGCTATTCGCCGGAGCGTATCAATCCCGGGGATAAGGTGCACAGGCTGGAAACGATCACGAAGGTGGTCTCCGGCATGGACGCGGAGACGCTGGACGTGGTGGCAAAGGTGTACGAGCTGGTCGTCGGGGCGGGGGTCTACAGAGCCTCTTCCATCAAGGTGGCGGAGGCGGCGAAGGTCATCGAGAACAGCCAGCGCGATATCAATATCGCCTTTATGAACGAGCTGTCCATCATATTCAATAAAATGGGGATCGATACGAAGTCCGTACTGGAGGCGGCGGGGACAAAGTGGAATTTTATGAAATTCTCGCCGGGCCTTGTGGGCGGGCACTGTATCGGCGTCGACCCGTATTACCTGACCTATAAGGCGGAGCAGCTTGGCTATCATTCGCAGATCATTCTTTCGGGGCGGCGGATCAACGACGATATGGGAAAATATGTAGCGGAGAGTCTCGTGAAGAATCTGATCCGGGCGGATATCCCCGTCAGGGGGGCAAGGGTGGCGATACTTGGCTTTACCTTTAAGGAGAACTGCCCCGATACGCGCAATACAAAGGTGATCGATATCGTGCGGGAGCTGCGCGAATACGGGATCGAACCGATGATAGCCGATCCGGTGGCGGACTGCGCGGAGGCGGAGCGGGAGTACGGGATCGTCTTTACCGAAAGCGCCAAGATCAGGAATGCGGACGCCGTTATCCTAGCGGTTTCCCATGCGGAATATACCGCGCTGACCATGAAAGAGATCGAAGCGTTTTATGCAAAGGGCGAAAAGGCCAAAGTGCTTGTGGATATCAAGGGGATCTTAGACAAAGAAGCGTATGAGCAGGCGGGATACCTGTACTGGCGCCTGTAAGGGCCCATGTTCCCGGCTCATCAAACGGCGGCGGATATGAGAATGGATAGACATGATTCGCAACGGGCGCTTTATGGGAAACAGGCGGGACGGTATCTTCTGCCGGGCGCTTTTGCGGCGTTCTTTTGTATTATGTGGTATGTTTCACCGGTGGGGATATATCCCGATTCCGGCTCCTATATTGCCATGCAGGAAGGGCGGGAACCGCTTTATCCGCTGTTCCTTGCCTTCTTTCGCTTTGTCTTTCGCGAGAAGGATACGCTGGTATGGCTGGCCTCTTCGGGACAGCTTGAGAGTGAGAAGGCGATGGAGCTGATCCGCAGATGGCCGGCTCTTCGGGTCTCCATGCTGGCGCAGAGTCTGTTCGCCGCTTTTTCCTGCTGCTATCTGACCGCGGCGATACGCCGGAGCTTTGCGACGGGCCGTTTCTTTACCGGATTGACGGCGCTGTGCACGCTGATCCCCTATGTGCTGACGCCGCTGGCCTCTTCCTCGCACATGACGTTAAATACGGCTGTCCTGACAGAGGGGCTGACCTTTCCCGCCTTTGCTGTCTTTTCGGGCTGTATGATACGGGGCTTTTTTGCGCGGGAAGGAAAGCCGCGCTTTTATGGGGCCGCATGGCTGTGGGCGCTTCTGCTGGTCCTGACCCGCAACCAGATGCTGGTGGCGTTCGCCGTCTGGTGTCTGGTCCTGCTTTTTGAGCTGCTGCGGAGCAGGAACGGGAAATACGCGCTGGTCTTAGCCTTAGCCGTCCTGCTTTTTTTCGGAGGGCGCACGGCGGCGGGACGCCTCTATAACGGCTTTTTCCATCCGGGCTATATGGGGACCGATACGGGGAGCTATAATATTTTGACGACGCTTTTGTACTTATCGGATCGATCGGATGCGTCCGCCCTGAGCGATCCCGGCGAGCGGGAGCTGTTTTTGGAAATGCATGAGCGGATGGAAGCGGGGGAAATGACGAGAGCGTTCGCGCCGGAGGGCGTATTGGGACGCGCTTACCACTATGAGGACTATTATGATACGATCGGCTTTGCGATCCAGCAGCCGCTTTTGTTCGGGTATGCGGAGGAAAGCGGTGCTCCTAAGGAGGAGATATTAAACGAGGTGGTCCGGATCGCGGGGCATATGGACAGAGAGCTTATGCCGGGTCTGCTTGGGGCTTATCTTTCCAATTATCTTGCGTCGGTGTTAAACGGTCTGACGCGCTCGATCTCGGCAAACGGCGTCGTTATGGGGATCTATTCCGCGGCGGCTTACCTGTCTGCGGCGGCGCTTATGCTGTGTTTATTTTACAGGGACAGGAAAAGCAGGGCGGCTTATCTGATGCTGTTTGCGCTTCTTATGATAATCGTCAATGTGTCCGCGACTTCGCTGATGATCATGTGCCTGTCGCGGTATATGATCTATAATACGGCTTTGTTTTATATCGCGGGCCTTTTGTGCTTGCGGGAATGGATCGGCGGCAGGGCGCCTGCCGGGAAAAAAGGGAGGATATGATATGGGATATCGGCAGCTAAGATTTCCTAAGGATAGCGTGTTTTTGGTGACGGGAGGAGCGGGCTTTATCGGCTCGAATCTGTGCGAGGCGCTTACCGATATGGGGTATCGGGTGCGCTGTCTGGACAATCTCTCGACCGGGAAGCAGGAAAATGTGGATTTTTTATCGGACAGGGAGAACTATACGTTTCTCCGCGGGGATATCCGGGATCTGGATACCTGTATGGAAGCGTGCGGGGGCGTAAGCTATGTGCTGAATCAGGCGGCGTGGGGCAGCGTGCCGCGCAGTATCGAAATGCCGCTTTTGTACGAGGAGATCAATATCGCGGGAACGCTGCATATGATGGAAGCGGCGAGGCGGCAGGGCGTTAAAAAATTTGTGTTCGCTTCCAGTTCCTCGGTCTATGGGGATCATCCGACGCTGCCTAAGGTAGAAGGGCAGGAAGGGAATCTGCTTTCCCCGTATGCGCTGACGAAACGGGTGGACGAGGAATACGGAAAGCTCTATCATAAGCTGTACGGCCTAGATACCTATGCGCTGCGGTATTTTAATGTGTTCGGCAGACGGCAGGACCCGGACGGCGCTTATGCGGCGGTGATCCCGAAATTTATCCGGCAGCTTCTTGCGGGAGAGAGGCCGACGATCAACGGCGACGGCAGGCAGTCGAGGGATTTTACCTATATCGACAATGTGATCGAAGCGAATCTGCGGGCGTGCCTTGCGCCCTCCGAGGCGGCCGGAGAGGCCTTTAATATCGCGTACGGCGGCAGGGAATATCTGATCGATATCTATCATGAGCTGTGCAGGGCGCTGGGAAAGGAGATCGAGCCGAAGTTCGGGCCGGAGCGGGCGGGCGATATCAAACATTCCAACGCGGATATCGGCAAGGCCAGAAGACTTTTGGGGTATGATCCCGATTACGATTTTGCGGCAGGTATCTCGCTTGCGATCGAATGGTATAAGGAAAATCTGGCGGAGAGATAATGTATGACAAGGATGCTCCATATCGTAGGTTCCATGTCGCCAAGCGGCATTGGAAATTATATCATGAATGTGTATCGGAATATCGACAGACAAAAGGTGCAGTTTGATTTTATCGTACATGAGCACAGGGATGTCAGCTTTGATGAAGAGATCGCGTCGCTGGGAGGCAGGCTTTTCTATGTGACGAGGAAGGCGGTCAGCCCGTTTAAGAATTTTTGGGAAATTCGGAATGTGGTAAAAAAAGGGAATTATGATATCGTGTTCCGCCATACGGATATCGCGACGGTGGCGCTCGATCTGCTGGCGGCGAAGCTCGGCGGGGCGGGCGTGCGGATCGCGCACTCCCATTCCACGAGCACATCCGCCGCGGGGATGCACCGTTTGTTCCGGCCGCTTTTAAACGCGCTGTGTACGGAGCGCTTCGCCTGCTCCGAGCAGGCCGGGAGATGGCTGTACGGCGGGAAACGCTTTGAAGTCATTCCTAACGCCATTGATCTTTCGGAGTTTTCCTATGACAGGGAGAGCAGGGAAGAGACGCGCAGGCGGGAGGGCCTTGCGGATGCGTTCGTAGTCGGACATGTCGGCAATCTGCTGCCGGTCAAGAACCATCTGTTTATGCTGGAGATCATGGCGGAGCTGATAAAGCGAAGGCCGGATGCGAAGCTGCTGTTTGTGGGGGACGGTGCGATGCGTGCGCAGATCGAGGAAAGGAAAAAGGCGCTCGGGCTGGGCGGTCAGGTCGTCCTTATGGGGGTGCGCACGGATACGGCGGCGCTGCTGCGGGCGATGGACGTATTTTTATTCCCGTCTCTGTATGAAGGGCTGCCGATTGCGCTGGTGGAAGCGCAGTGCTGCGATCTGCCCTGTCTGATCTCGGATACGGTCGCGGATGAGGCCGTGGTGACGCAGGATGTCCAGAAGCTGTCCCTGCAAAGCCCTCCTTCTAAATGGGCGGAAAGGATCGCCGCGCTGGCCGGAAGGGAAAGAAGGGCGGCGGATCGTGAGCTGTTTGCGGAAAAGGGATTTGATATCCGCAGCATGGTGAAAAGATATGAGGAATTGGCATGAACAGGCTGCGCAAACGTTTTCAGAGAATGATAAGCTGCGAATACTGGAGGATCGCGTACAGAAAAAGAAGGGAAGGCGCGGATCTTCTGCACGCGGGGCCGGAGGATGAGATAGAGGGATTTTCCCTTCTGCCGGGGAAGAGATTCATCACGCAGGCCGATCCCTTCCTGTACCGGTATGAGGGTGAGAACTGGCTCTTTTATGAAAGACAGGATCTGACCGATATGAAAGGGACGCTGTGGTGCGTAAATCTGGACAGGCCGTCGGATCCGCCCCGCCTTGTGCTGGAAGAGGCGTTCCATCTCTCTTATCCCCAGATATTTGAGTATGCGGGGCATATCTATCTGCTGCCGGAGACGCGCGGCGCGGGCGATGTCCGCCTGTATGTCTGCGAGCGTTTTCCCGATAAATGGAAACTGGCGGAGACCTTATTCGAGCTTTCCGCGGTGGATACGACGATATTTCCAAAAGGCGCTTCTGGCGGCTCTGGCGCGCCGGGGGCGTTAGACGGCGAAAACCCGGCGTATTATGTCTTTACCTATACGCAGGGGCGGCTGGAAATTTATCTCTGCGAGACAAAGCGGGAGAGATTCTGCTTGAAACGGAAAGTGAGGATCTATTCTTCGAAGCCCTCGAAAACGCTTCGTCCCGGGGGCGCGCTGTTATCGGAAGGAGAGAGCCTGTACCGCCCCGCGCAGGACTGCAGCGATTACTACGGACAGGAGCTGATTATCAATAAGATCGACAGGCTCGATGAGCGGGGCTTTGCCGAGCACGAATACTGCCGCCTGCGGCCCTCCAGACTGAAGCTGGCGCATGTTAATGCGGTCGGGCTCCATACCTATAACCGCAGCGGCGACTATGAGGTGATCGATCTTCTGCACCGGGAGCGCGGCTTCTGGACGATATGCAAAAAAATAGAATGGAAGCTCAGGGGGAACAAAGGATGAAAAAGACCATTGTATTTTATATCGCGACGCTGACAAGAGGCGGGGCGGAGCGCGTTATCGTCAGCCTTGCAAATTACTTTTACAGGCAGGGCTATGAGGTCTGGCTGGCGACGCTGGAAGAGGACGAGGGACTGTATCCGATAGAGGATGGGATCCGCAGAGTGGTATTTAAGTATTCGCAAAGGGGAGGGCTTCTGGGCCGTATACGGGCGGCGAAGAGGCGTATCACGGGGCTTCGCCGGCTCCTGAAAACGACGCAGGCGCAGGCTCTGGTCTCCTTTATCGGGAAGACCAATCTCCGGGCGATCCTAGCGGCGCTTGGGACGAAAACAAAGGTCTTCGTGTCGGTGCGCAGCGCGCCGGAGCGGGAATATGCGGGCGCTCTGCAGAGGCTGCTGGCCAAAGGCCTGTTTTGTCTGGCGGACGGGATCGTGTTCCAATCGGAGGGCGCAAAGGGATTTTTCCCGAAAACGGCGCAGAAAAAATCCCGTATCCTATACAATCCGCTCTCGCCGGAGTTCATAAGGCCGCTTTTTTCGGGAAAGCGCAGAGACGAGATCGTAACGGTAGGGAGAATGGACGAGGTAAAGAATCATGCGCTCTTGATAGGGGCCTTTGCGATTGTAAAGGAGAGCTATCCCGGCCTGCGCCTTACGATCTACGGGGACGGGGAGCAGATGGAGGCGGTGAAAGAGCAGGCGCGCGCGCTGGGACTGTCCGAATCGGTGAACCTGCCGGGGGACTGCGGCGGGATCGCGGAAAAAATACAGGACGCCAGGATATTCGTCCTGTCCTCCAATTATGAAGGGATGCCGAACGCAGTGGCGGAGGCGTTCGCTTTGGGGATCCCGGTGGTATCGACCGACTGCCCGAGCGGCGGGGCGAAAATGCTGATCGGAGACGAGGAAAGGGGGCTTCTCGTGCCGGTCGGGGATGCCGAGGCAATGGCGGCGGCTATCCTGCGGATACTGGATCACCCCGAGCTGGAAGAAAAGCTGCGCGCAGAAGCGTATCATTTCAGCGAGACGCTCCACCTTGATAAGATCGGTCAGATGTGGAAAGAGTATATAGAAGAAACGTGTTAAAGAAGGAGAGGCGCGTATGGACGACGGCGTGCGGATTAAGAAAATAGCGTTTTTGATCAACAGTCTGGGAAAGGGCGGCGCGGAACACGTCGTCGTCAATCTGGCAGCGCATTTTTCCGCTCTTGGCTGCAAGATCCTGCTTGTGACCTCCCGGAGGCTGGCGGAGGAATATGAACTGCGCTTCGCGGCGGAAAGAAGGCTTTTGGAGGAGGAGATCGCCGGCGCGCCTTTGGGAAGAGCGGGCCGGATCCCGGCGCGGGCCGCAGTGCTGCGGCGTATCTGGAAGGAGGAACGGCCGGATGTGATCCTCTCGTTTATCGGAAAGCTGAATCTATATGCGCTGATCTCGGCGGCCGGGCTGCGGATCCCGGTGATCGTGTCGGTGCGCAGCGACCCGGCGCGGGAATATCCGTCCCGCTTGCAGAAGCGGTTGGCGGACCGGCTTTTTGCAGGGGCCGCGGGCGTTGTCTTTCAAACGAAAGACGCTATGGGGGCGTTTCCCGAGAATGTACGAAAGCATTCGGCGGTGCTGCCGAACGCGCTGGATAAAAGCTTTGTCAGGCCGCGCTATGAAGGACGGCGCAGGGATGAGATCGTTATGGTGGGGCGGCTGGATAAGAATAAGAACCACGAGATGGCGCTGCGCGCCTTTTCGCAGCTCGCGCCGTCCTATCCGGGCCTTAGACTGACGATCTATGGCGGCGGGCTGCCGGGGAGCGATACGAGGCCGGAGTTAGAGCGCCTTGCAGAGGAGCTGGGGATCTCCGGGCGGGTGCGTTTTATGGGACGGCAGACGGATATCCGGGGAAAGATAGAGGATGCCCGTATTTTTGTTCTTACCTCCAATTATGAAGGGATGCCGAACGCTCTTTTGGAAGCGATGGCGACGGGACTGGCGGTCGTCTCTACGGATTGCCCCTGCGGGGGACCGGCTGCCGTGATACGCGACGGGGAAAACGGGCTTTTGATCCCGGTAGGAGACGAGCGGGCGCTGACGGATGCGCTGCGCAGGATATTGGAAAACCCGGCGTTAGAAGAAAGACTAGGAAGGGAAGCGGCAAAGCTGGCACAGGAGCTTGGGCCGGAAGCGGTATGCCGGCGCTGGCAGGAGGAAATAGAAGGCAGGGTCAGAGAGTATGTTGACAATAAATCGTAGGAAGAAGCATGGCGTGGAGTTTTGGGAGGTCTGGTACGCGGAGGAAAAATGCGGCATGGACGGGATCATTCTCTACCGGGGCGCTAAAAAGCCGATCGGCAGGGTGCTTAGGAAGGTCAGGACGCTGGTCAGCGATCTGACGCTGAGCGAGGAGGAGCTGATCGCGAAATGTCGGAAAGGGTGCCGCTATGAGATACGCCGGGCCGCAAGGGAAAACGTTCATGCAGCGTTTAAGTCGGGCAGCGATATCACAGAGCGGGATATCGAGGCTTTCTGCGATTTTTTCATAGAGTTCTGGAAGAGCAAGGGCATGGAGGCGGAGCACTATGAAAAATATCGGGAAGAGATCGAAACCTATGTGCGCGCAGGCGCGTTCGCGATTACGACGGCGGATATAAACGGAAAGGCGCTGGTCTACCATACCTATATCGTAGGGGATACTTTCGTACGTTCCTATCAGTCTGCTTCCTTGTTCCGTAATGAGGAAATCAGTGCGCGGATTGTAGGGATCGCCAATCGGTATCTGCACAAAGCGGATATGATGTATTTTAAGGAAATGGGCAAGACGGTCTATGACTGGGGCGGGGCCGGGCTGCAGGAAGAGGTAAAAAGCATTACGGATTTCAAGGAATCCTTTGGAGGAGAAGAGCTTTACTATTATGACTGCGAAGATGCGGTCGGACTGCGGGCGGAGGCGGTCAAGGGCGTTATCGATCTGATCGGGGCTATTATGGATTAACGGCATTCCATAGCATATGCATGTGCGCTTAAAGAAAGGTTTTTTGCGGGTATGGTCGGAAACAGTGACCGGCGATACGCAAAAAACAGTAATGGAGGGACAAGAGAATGAAACGACTGCTCATTCGTCTTGACGATATTACGCCAGATATGGATTGGGGAAAATTTGCGCGGATCCGGGCCATGTTTGAACGGTATGGCGTCAGGCCCATTCTCGGCGTTGTGCCGGATAACCGGGACAAGGCTCTCAGCGTCGATCGCGCCAAAGAAGATTTCTGGCCGTATGTGCGCGCCCTGCAGGCGGATGGCTGGACGATCGCCCAGCATGGCTATCAGCATCGGTATGCGACAAAAAGATCCGGCCTGTTGAAGCTGAATAAGGCCAGCGAATTTGCCGGATTGCCATATGAGGCGCAGTATGAGAAAATAAAAAAGGGCAGGGATATTTTACAAAGGCAGGGATTTGATGTTACAATGTTCATGGCGCCGGGGCATACCTATGACAGAAATACCTTAAAAGCGCTGCGCGGCTTGGGATTTTTATATGTGACGGACGGATACGCGGACATTCCCTACTATTGGAAAGGGCTGCTGTTCATACCCTGTAGGAGCGCAAGGCCAAAGCTTTCTTCGGGAGTGGATACGCTCTGTATCCACTGCAACGAGCTGGAGGAGAGCGATTATCGGGAGCTGGAGGATTTTCTGGAGGCGCACGCTGATTCGCTGATCGGGCTTTCGGAGCTGCTGCAGCAGTCGTGGTACGCAAGAAGGACCCTGCGGCTCTGTCTTCAGGAGGAAAAAAATCTCCTGCTGCGCCGTATCAGGGCCCGCGCGGCAAAGAGCGGGCGGCTGCAGCGGTATTTACAGGAAACATACGACGCGGACGCTGCCAGAAAACGGAGGAAACGTCTGCTTGGCCTGCCTAAGCTATTGCTGCCGAAGGGCGGCGGCAAATAAGCGGCAGGGCGGCCAGAGCGGAACGAATGGGACGATGAGATGGATATTGTCAGAAAGTTAAATGCCGTATTGAACAGATCGCAGAAAAGGCGCGTGGCGGGGCTGCTGTTTTTGATATTGATCGGCGCGGTGCTGGAAACGCTGGGGGTCTCTATGATACTGCCGATCGTGACGGCGATCGTGGAACCGGATGTGCTCACGGATAATCCGGCTGCGGTGAAGATCAGCAGCCTGCTTGGGCTTGAGAGTCTGGAGGAATTTGTGATCGCGATGATCGTCGCGCTGATTTTGATCTTTGTGCTGAAGAATGCCTATCTGCTGTTTATGTATTATGTGCAGCATACCTTTATCTGCAACAATCAGTTTTTGATCTCCCGGGATCTTTTGGAGATCTATTTTAACAAACCCTATGAATTTTATCTCAATGCCAATACCTCGGACGTGCTGCGTACGGTATACAGCGATACGACCGGCGTTTTTTCTCTCCTGCTGGAGTGTATCCAGTTTTTATCGGAATTTATCATTGCGGTATGTCTGGGGCTGGTGCTGCTCGTGATCGATTTTCAGATGATGCTGGTCATGTGTGTGCTCTTATTCGGCGTGACGGGACTGACCGCCCTGCTCTTTAAGCCGAAAATGGGACGGATCGGGCAGGAGGCGCGGGTGCGTCAGAGCCGTATGTATAACAGTATCATCCAGTCCATCATGGGGATCAAGGACGTAAAGATATTCGCGAAGGAAGCGTCGTTTTTGGAAGAATATGAGAATAACGGCAGAAAATTCTACGATCTTTCCAGAAACCAGCAGGTGTTTGGCTCCGCGCCGAGACTGCTGATCGAAAGCGTGTGTATCGGCGGGGTGCTGGGTTATCTGGGGGTGATGATCGCGTTAGGGCGCAGTGTGACCAGTATGTTGCCCCAGCTTACCGCGTTCGCGCTGGCGGCGGTGCGCCTTATGCCCTGCGCGAGCCGTATGAGCACTTATCTTGCCAATATCGCTTATTATAAGCCTACGCTGGATTTTGTGTATGAAAATGTGGAAATGCCGCAGAATGCGCGCGGCGGGCAGGATAGGAAAGTATCCCTTTCAGGGAGCGATGAGAAGCTCCCGTTTGCAAGGGAGATCCGCGTGGAAAACCTCAGCTATCAGTATCCGCATTCGGATAAGAAGATCTTTGACGGCGCGGACATGACGATCCCGATCGGGAAATCGGTAGGGATCGTCGGGAAATCAGGAGCGGGAAAGACTACGCTGGTGGATATCATGCTGGGGCTTTTGGACGCCCAAGAGGGGAAGGTATTCTGCGACGGGACGGACGTATTAAGCAATTATGCGGGCTGGCTGCATAATATCGGCTATATTCCGCAGTCGATCAATCTGATCGACGATACGATACGCGCAAATGTGGCGTTTGGCATTCCCAGAGAAAAGGTGGAGGAAACGCGCGTATGGGAGGTGCTGGAAGAGGCGCAGCTTACTTCCTTTGTAAAAGAGCAGCCGCAGGGGCTGGATACGGAGATCGGGGAGCGCGGGATCCGCATGTCCGGCGGGCAGCGCCAGCGTCTCGGCATTGCCCGGGCGCTCTATCATGACCCGGAACTGCTGATATTAGACGAGGCGACGTCGGCGCTAGATAATGATACGGAGGCGGCGATCATGGAAGCGATCAACAATTTCCACGGGAGAAAGACGATGCTGATCATTGCCCACAGGTTAAAAACGATCGAGAACTGTGATATGATATATGCGGTAAGAGACGGCAGGATCGTGCGGGAGAGATAAGATGGGGATTCGTTTGTTTTTTGAGGGATATGATTCCGTAGACGGATATCAGGAATCTCTGCTGAGGGAGTTAGATGAGAGGGTGCATTTTGACAGGTGCGTCCTGACGAGCCGCAGCAACGATGGGAAGGACCGCTATGACCCGGAAAAATACGTGGAGATCGATTATGATATGTGCGCCAATGCGCGGTACGAATATCATACGGATATGAACGCGCTGCTGCCGCTGTCAAGAGAGCTGCTTACGGCGATGGAGCCGTATGAGCCGACGGCCGTAAAAATGCTCTGCCGTATCACGGAGATTGATATCTTTACTTATGAAGAGGCAAAGCGGTTTTATCTGCACCATCTGCGCTTTTGGAACGACGTATTTGAAAAAAACAAGGTCAATTTTGTGTTTTTGACGGGAATTCCGCACCATACGCATGATTATATCATCTATGCCATGACCCGGATCAAAAAGATACCGATGTGCATTCTGGCGCCCACGCACCTGCCGCATTGGTGTTTTGTGGCGAACGATCTGTACCGTCTGTACGAACGGCTGGACTTAGCCTATGCAAAGTGGGAGGACAATACGGAGCCCGTTATCCTGCCGCCAGACGTAGAGACGTATTATCAGGCCCTGCTTAGGGAGAATAAGCTCCAGAAAATGCAGGTCCTGCTGGGATCGGGCAGCCGGAAGGAACATGCCAGAAAAGAAAAACGGCAGATCTTGGGCTATGTGATGAGGGATAAGATCTGGAGGCGGCAGCTTTCTAGGATCAAGCACGGCATTGCCGATTCCGTTCGCAGCGGCTCGCTCTCCCCGTGGAAGGAGAGCGTTTCATGGATGCGAAAGGACGCGTACTGCATTCATAAAGTCCGGCATAAGCTCAAAAACTGCCTGTCGATCGAAGCGTATGAGAAAATGGCCGTTATGCCCGATCCAGAGAAGGACAGATTTGTCCTCTTTTTGCTGCACCTACAGCCCGAGGCGACGACCCTGCCGCAGGCGGGCGTGTTCGTGGAACAGGAATTGTGCGTGCAGCTTCTTGCAAAGGTGTTAAAAGAATACGGGATCAAACTGTATGTAAAGGAGCATTTCGTACAGCCCTATCATACGAAGTATTTCTACGAGGATCTGGCTCATACGGAAAATGTAGTGCTGGTCAGCAGCGAGGCGGAATCGGTCGATCTTCTGGAAAAATGCGTAGCGGCTGCGACGCCCGCCGGCACGGTCACGCTGGAAGCGATCGCCAATGGAAAACCCGTATTCGTATTCGGGCACGGCGGTTTTGAGCATGGGCCGGGGATCTATCAGGTGGGAAACGAAGCGCAGTGCCGGGCGGCGGTCGAAGCGATATTAAAAGACGGCGCGGTGGATGCGCAGAAGGTAAGGAATTATTTCAAAGCCTTTGTGGAAAGCGCGGTGAGCGTGCACCTGCCGGCGGATGGGAGCGATCCGGCCAGCGTGGAAAGGAGCAGAGAAAAGCTGCTTACGCTCGCGGCCGAGGAGATCGGGAAGGCGTCTGTCCAACAGGCGCAGGAGAGATAGAACGAGAAGGCAAAAGAGGAAGAGATATGAAAAAAGTATTGGTAACGGGGGCGGACGGCTTTATCGGCAGCCATCTGACGGAGCTTTTACTGGAAAAGGGCTTCGAGGTCAGAGCCTTTACGTATTATAATTCGTTTAATACATGGGGCTGGCTGGAGAGCCTTCCCAAAGAGAAATTGCGGGAGCTGGAGATCTTTGCGGGAGATATCCGCGATCCGAACGGGGTGCGGGAAGCGATGAAGGGCGTGGACGGCGTGTTCCATCTGGCCGCGCTGATCGCGATCCCGTTCAGTTATCATTCGCCGGATTCCTATGTGGATACCAATATCAAAGGGACGCTGAACATACTGCAGGCGGCGCGCGATCTGGAGCCGGAGCGCGTGCTGATCACTTCTACGTCGGAAGTATACGGGACAGCGCAGTATGTGCCGATCGATGAAAAGCACCCCTATCAGGGGCAGTCGCCGTATTCCGCGACCAAGATCGGCGCGGACAGGCTGGCGGAGAGCTTTTACCGCAGCTTCGATCTCCCCGTGACGATCGTCCGCCCCTTTAATACCTACGGGCCGAGACAGTCCGCGCGGGCCGTGATCCCGACAGTCGTCTCGCAGCTCCTTGCGGGAAAGACAGAGATCCGGCTGGGCTCGCTTACGCCGACAAGGGATTTTAACTATGTGAAGGATACGGCGAACGGCTTTTATGAGATCGCGGTCTGCGATCAGGCGGTCGGAGAGGAGATCAATATCGCGACGCAGCGCGAGATCAGTATCGGCGAGCTGGCGCGGGAGCTGATCCGCCAGATCAATCCAAAGGCCGGGATCGTATGCGAAGCGCAGCGCACGCGGCCGGAAAAGAGTGAAGTGAACCGGCTGCTTGGCTGTAATGAAAAGATACGGCGGCTGACCGGCTGGGAGCCTAAGTATACGCTGGAAGAGGGGCTGTCGGAGACGATCGCGTGGATCCGGGAGCATATGGACATATACAAGACGGATATCTATAATCTGTAGTACGGGTTACGTCTCTGATAAGGATTGCGCGGCAGGGCGGGGACGGCGTCGCGGCCATACGCTGCGCCGTGGGAGAGAACGATGAACGAAAAGACGGAAAGACTGTGCATTCCCCCGGAATATTCCGTGCTGGAAGCGATCAAGGTATTGGATGAAACGCATGAGCGGATCGTCCTGATCGTGCAGGACGGGATACTGCAGGGGGTGCTGACGGACAGCGACGTCCGCAAATGGATATTAAAGAGCGGCGATATGGCCGAAAAGGTGACCGCAGTGATGACGAAAAAGCCTATCTGCATTTTGGAAGGCGAAGACTCCCATGCCATGACGCTGATGGAGCGGCATGGCATCGACGCGATACCGGTTACGGACAAAGGCGGAAGGCTGCTCGATCTGCTGTTTCGCTATGAAACGCCGGAAAAAAAGAAGCGCGGGGGCGCGCCGCTGACCTCCCCGGTCGTCATCATGGCCGGCGGCAGGGGGACGAGGCTGCTGCCGTATACGCAGGTGCTTCCAAAGCCGCTTCTGCCGATCGGGAACGCCACGATATTGGAGCGGGTCATCGCGTCTTTCCGGGAGGCGGGCTGCGCGAGCTTTTATGTTTCCGTCCATTATAAAAAGAACCTGATCAAGGCTTATTTTCAGGACATGCACCCGGATTATGAGCTGAAATATGTGGAGGAAGAGGATTTTCTGGGAACGGCGGGCAGCCTGTATCTGGTAAAGGATAAGATCAGGGAGCCGTTTTTTGTGAGCAACTGCGATATCCTCTTAGATGTGGATTACAGGAAGGTCATGCGTTTCCATAGAGAGCAGGAGAACGTCATTACGCTGATCACGTCGTTAAAAAATTATACGATCCCTTACGGCGTGGTGAATATCGGTCAGGAGGGATTGGTGGAGAGCCTTTCGGAGAAACCGGAGATGAGCTTTCTGGTCAATACGGGCGTATATGTTTTAAACCCCTGCGTGCTTGACTTGATCCCCCCAGAGAAGTTTATGCATATCACGGAGCTGATACGGCTCTGTCTGGAACGCGGAGAAAAGGTGGGCTTTTATCCGATCACGGAAAGCGCGTGGGAGGATATGGGGGAACCGGAATCCATGACCAATATGATGAAAAACCATATGGAAGCGCGGGAAGAAAAGGAAGCGGATAGAAAGGAAAGAAGCAATGTATAAGATACCTTTGTTTGATCTAAATTACGATGAAAGAGAACAGAAGGCCGTGGCGGAAACGCTCGCTTCAAAGTGGATCTCCAGCGGCCCCAAGTGTATGGAGCTGGAAGAGATATTCAAAAAGGAGCTGGATATTCCGTATGCACATGCGGTCGCGAATTGTACGGCGGCGCTGCATTTGGCAATGTGCGGATTGGGGATCGGCGAAGGCGATGAGGTCATAGTGCCTTCCCTTACCTTTGTAGCGACGGTCAATGCGGTCCGTTATGTGGGAGCCAAACCGGTATTCTGCGATATTACAGGGCCGGACGATCTGACGATATCGCCGGATGGGATCAGGAAGCTGATCACTGAGAAGACAAAAGCTATCGTTGTCATGCATTATGGCGGCTTTGCCTGCCATATGGATGAGATCGTGGATATCGCGCAAAAGCGCCATCTATATATCATAGAGGATGCCTGCCACGGGCCTCTTTCTGAGTATCACGGGAAAAAGCTTGGGACGATAGGTGACGCGGGGTGTTTTAGCTTCTTCTCCAATAAAAACATCTCCACAGGAGAAGGAGGGCTTATCGTTACAAAGCGGGAAGAAGTGAGCGAACGGATCAGACTGCTGTGTTCCCACGGTATGACGACAATGTCATACGAACGTGCGAAAGGGCATAGTACCTCCTATGACGTGGTGGCGCTTGGATATAATTATCGGCTGGATGATATACGCGCGGCATTGGGGATCGTGCAGATGGGAAAGCTGCGGGCAGATCTGGAGAGAAGGAAAGCGGTCAGGAAACTGTATCTGGAGAAATTGGGCGGCGTAAAGCGTTTGATACTGCCGTTTTATGCCTGCGGCGAGTTTTCGTCCAATTATATCATGCCTACCGTGCTGGCGGATACCGGCGCAGACGCGGCCGTGCGGGATGAGATAAGGAAACGCTTACAGGAAGAGGGGATCCAGACCAGCGTCCATTATCCGGCGGTACATAGATTTTCTATCTATAAAGACGCGGGGAGGGGAGATCTGAGCCGGACAGAGTATGCGGCAGACCATGAGATCACGCTGCCTATGTATGCGAGCCTGTCGGACGATCAGGTTTCCTATATCTGCGATATGTACAAAAGGATCTTAGAGGAAGTTTAAATGGATGTAACAATTCTGGTAGACGACAAAAAGAGCTGGTTTGTTCCTTATGCAGAAAAGCTGAGGCGGGAATTGGAGAAATGCGGGATCTTGGCGAAGCTGATACATGATCAGAAGGACGCGGAGGGCGGAGACATCAGTTTTCTGCTTAGCTGTACGAAGATCGTTGGGAAAAGCTTTCTGGGGCGGTATTTACATAATATCGTCGTACACGCCAGTGATCTGCCGGCAGGGAAGGGCTTTACGCCGCTGAAATGGCAGATACTGGAAGGGCGGGAAGAGATTGTTTTAACTTTGTTTGAAGCCGTGGAAGCGGTGGACGCCGGACCGTATTATCAAAAAGAAAAGCTGAGATTTGAGGGAACGGAGCTTTTAGATGAGCTGCAGGAGAAAATGGCTGAAAAGATCGTCGCGATGTGCCTATCCTATGCAAAAGCGCCGGATGCGTTTCCCGCAATGCCGCAGAGTGGGAAAGAAAGCTTTTATGCCAGACCCACCAGAGAGGACGATCGGCTGGACATCGACAAAACGATCCGAGAGCAGTTCGATCATCTGCGTATTGCCGATAATGAACGATTCCCGGTGTGGTTTTCATATCGGGGAAAGACTTATTATCTGAAAATATATCGGAAGGATAGGGAGGAACAGGAATGAATGTGCTTGCAGTGGGCGCCCACTTTGACGACATTGAGCTTGGCTGTTCAGGCGCTTTGGCCAAGCATGTAAAATGCGGCGATCAGGTCACGATCTATGTGGCGACCAATTCTGAATATTCCAATGGAGAGGGAAAGCTGATACGGAGCGGGGATACGGCGAGAAAAGAAGGCGAGGAAGCGGCGGCGGTCATAGGAGCCGAGCTGATCTGCGGCAAATGCCCTTCTCTGTTTCTGGAATTTGAGGAGAAAACCAATATTGAATTGATCAAGCTTATAGAGGAGAGACAGATCGATCTGCTCTATACGCATTGGAAGGACGATATCCAGCACGATCACATCAATTTGGCGAAAGCGTCGATCCATGCGGGCAGGCATGTGCCGAGGATCCTGATGTACCGCAGCAACTGGTATCTATCGGATGGGAATTTTAAGGCAAATTATTTTGTCGATATCTCGGAGACTTGGGAGATAAAAGAGAAGGCGATTCTGGCGCATCAGTCGGAGTATGGGAGAGTCGGCGGGAAATGGCTGGATTTTTTTAAGCGGCAGGCTCAGAATAACGGACTGATCGCAGGCGTTGCATATGCCGAGAGCTTTGAAGTGGTCAAGTGGCTGGCGTAGGGAGGGCAAGATGGAGCTGGAAAAAGAAAGGTGCTATATCGTTGCGGAGATCGGAGGTAATTTTACGGATTACGAAACCGCCGTAAGACTGATCGATCAAGCGCGCAGATGCGGCGTAGACGCTGTGAAGCTGCAGACATACCGCGCGGAAACCTTGGTAAACGGAAAAGCGGTCTTTGATATGGAAACGATCAAGGGAGTGCGGCAGATCGACTACTTTAAAAAATATGAGATCAGCGCAGAACTGCATCGCCGGATATATGCGTATGCGCGGGCGGCGGAGCTTGAAATATTTTCAACGCCGACCCACTATACCGATTTGGAGCTGTTAGAGGAATTGGGAACGGACGTTTATAAGATTGGCGCGGACGACGCGGTAAATCTTCCGTTTTTAAAAAGGGTCGCCTCGTTAGGGAAGCCGGTCATGCTGTCTACGGGAATGTGCACTTTGGACGAGGTAAAAATGGGATTGAACGCGATCCTAGAAACGGGCAATTCCAAAGTCGTGATCATGCATACCGTCAGCCTCTATCCGACAGGCGATGAATTTGTGAATCTGAACGTATTGAAAACGTTCCAAAAGGAATTTCCGGGCTTCCTTATTGGATATTCGGATCATACGCTGGGCGTGGATGCCTGCCTGTATGCGGCGGTAATGGGCGCGAAGGTGTTGGAGAAGCATTTTACCTATGATAAAAGAGCCGAAGGGCCGGATCATATCCTTTCTGCTACGGAAGAGGAGATGACCGGATTGGTGAAAGCCGTGCGTCAGTTTGAACGTATGCGCGGTACAGGCGTAAAGTTTCCGCAGGGCGATGAAGTCAAAAACAGAAAAAACAACCGTAAGAGCGTGATCACGACCTGCAATATCGCAAAAGGGGAGACGTTTACAGAAGCTAATCTGGATATCAAACGGCCGGGGACAGGGATCGCGCCGAAATATTATGAGCAGATACTTGGAAAGCGCGCGGCTGCCGATCTGGGAGCGGATACGCTGTTAGGCTGGACGGATATCATGGGAATGACGGGAGAAGATATATGACAGGGATCATCATACAGGCCAGACTGGGTTCTACCAGACTTCCGGGAAAGGTATTGATGCCCATAGGGGATAAAACGTTATTGGAGCATATCATGTACCGGCTTACGTTTCTGAAAGAGGAGGCGCGGGCCGTAGTCGCTACTTCGGATAAGAAGGAGGATGACAGGCTGGCCTGCTTTTGTGAAGAAAAGGGCTGGCTCTGCTTTCGCGGAAGTGAAGAAAATGTGCTGGAACGTTATTATCAATGTGCGAAAGAATACGGGTTTACGGATATCGTGCGGCTGACAGCGGATAATCCGTTTGTAGACGTGGAGGAAATTGACAGGCTGATCGTGTGCTACAGGGAAAATCAAGCGGATTATGCAAAATCCTTTGAAAGTCTGCCCTATGGGGTGGGTGCGGAGATATTTTCTTTTAAAACGCTCGAGAAGGACTATCGGGAGTCGTCCTTGCCTCATCATTTTGAGCATGTGAACGAGTATATTTTGGAAAATCCAGAGATTTTCAAGACTGTGAACCTGCAGACGGTGAAGGAGAAGAACAGGCCGCAGGTACGGCTGAC
>CANQTG010000008.1 GCA_947626715.1 uncultured Lachnospiraceae bacterium
CTGTCACGATCCGTCCGGCATGGCGGTCTTTTTCCGTGCAGATCACGCCGCGCGGCTTATAATAGGCGAGCACGACCGTTTCCCTTCGTCCCTGCAGCGGCCTGCCGTCCACGGCGACCGTATCGCCCGCTCCCGCCTTCGCTCCCATATCCGCCGTCCTGCCGTTTACCGTCACCCTGCCCGCCCGTATCAGGCCGTCCGCTTCTCTTCTGGAACAGACGCCGCACTGCGCGAGATATTTATTTAAACGCGTTTTCTCTTCCTGCATAAATATAGTTTCCCCCTGCGCGAACGTTTCCCCTTTGCCCCTTGCGAGCGGTCTTTCCTTCTAGTTGTTTTATCATAACAAAAGAGATTCCCATAGTCAACAGCCCCGCTCAAACGCTGCGGCCGCCGGCTGCCGGGATCTGTCCGGCCGGGAATCTCTCGTTTTCTTTACGCTCCTATTTTTCTCCGCGCTCCCGCCTTTAAGGGAACGCGCTCATCTTTGTCCTAACACGCCGCGTCGGCCTTCGTCGCAACGACCGGGATGCCGGTGCCCGCGACATTTTCCAGTATCACGTCCCCGATCTTGATCGGCGCTTTGGCCACGGCCGCGTTGATCTCCTCCATGCAGGCAAAGATCTTGTCCTTCGGGACGTCTTCTTTGGTCTTTACCGAAACGAGCGGACGCTCTCCGCCCTCGACCCGCACCGTCGAGGTCACGATCCTCGTCGGGTTCGTTACCTCTTTTTCCGCATAGCTCTTTCCGCGCGGACAGGTATTGCCCGTTACCTCTACGATCGCGCCGTTATCCAGCGTAACGGTGATGGGGCAGCCCATCGGACAGCCGATACATATAAGCTCTTTCTTTTCCATATGCGTCACTCACTTTCTATTTTTACGGTAATGCTCTGCAGATCGGGATAGGCCGCGAGCTTTTCTTTCTGCAATATGATCTCTTCCATCTCGCCCGGCGCCATCACCTGCTTTTTGCGGTGCATGATCCGCTCGTCATTGTAATACACGCTGATATAGGAATCCTTAAATACCGCGCCCACCCGGAAACGCACCGTCAAAAGATCGTCCATCTTATCAACGTTGATATGGCGCGGCACCGTATACCGCGCGCCGGAGGTCGCGATAAGGGGAATGTCCTTTCCGCCCTCGCTCAGCTCGCCCTTTACAAACTTCGCGGCGTTGACGCCCGCTCTGCCGGCCTCCTCCGAAACATAGTCCACCAGATCATGGACATGGAGCACGTTCCCGCAGGCAAATACGCCCGGAATGCTGGTCTCCAGACTCTCGTTGACGACCGGCCCGGAGGTGACGCTGTCCATCTCCACGCCCATACCGCGGGAAAGCTCGTTCTCAGGGATAAGACCCACCGAAAGCAGCAGCGTATCGCAGGTATAGTCCTCTTCCGTCCCCGGGATCGGCTTGCCCTTCTCGTCTACCTGCGCCAGCGTGATCCCTTCCAGACGCTCCTTCCCTCTGATATCCACGACCGTATGGCTCAATTTAAGCGGAATGCCATAGTCGTTTAAGCACTGCACGATATTCCGCTTGAGGCCACCGGAATACGGCATGAGCTCGGCCACCACCTTTACCTTCGCGCCCTCTAACGTCATACGTCTGGCCATGATGAGCCCGATATCGCCGGAACCGAGGATCACGACCTCCCTGCCCGGCATATAGCCTTCCATATTGACAAGCCTCTGCGCCGTACCCGCGGAAAAGATACCCGCCGGACGATACCCCGGGATATTTAACGCGCCTCTGGAGCGTTCCCTGCAGCCCATCGCCAAAATGACCGCCTTCGCCTGCACCTGAAACATGCCGTCCGTCCGGTTCATCGCCGTCACGATCTTATCGCCGCTGATATCCATTACCATCGTATTTAAGAGATATTCGATCCCCAGCTCCTTTACCACGTCGATAAAGCGTCCCGCGTATTCGGGGCCCGTCAACTCCTCCTTAAAGGTATGGAGCCCAAATCCATTGTGAATGCACTGGTTTAGGATCCCGCCCAGCTCTTTGTCACGCTCTAGGATCAGGATGCTGTCGATCCCGGCCTTTTTTGCGGATGCCGCCGCCGCCAGCCCCGCCGGGCCGCCGCCTACGATCACGATGTCATATGTTTTCATCGGTTCATCCCTCCTGTCCCTGTGATTTTGTACGGCCTGTCACGATAGCCGAAGCGCCGCCGGATTTCGTGATCTCTTCCATTCCCATATGGAGCTCTCTTTCCAGTATCTCCATCGTCCTCGGGCTGCAGAAGCCCGCCTGACATCTTCCCATACCGGCTCTTGTCCTGCGCTTTACGCCGTCGAGCGATTTCGCTCCCAACGGCCTGTGGATCGCGTCCAGTATCTCGCCTTCCGTCACGGATTCGCAGCGGCAGATGATCGTGCCGTACGCCGGCTGCTTGCGGATCAGCTCGTTTCTCTCATCTATGCTCAGATCGGCGGGATTCAGGATACCCTTTCTCGTCGCGATGAAATCCTCTTTTTCTGCAAGATCCAGCTTATCGCGCAGCATTCCCGCCACCGCGATACCGATCGCGGGCGCGCTCGAAAGCCCCGGAGACTCAATGCCCGCCGCGTCGAAAAAGCCTTCCGCGTCCGCGACCTCTCCGATGATAAATTCATGCCCGTCCTCATGGGCGCGCAGGCCCGCAAAGGAGGTGATCACCTGACGGATCGGCAGATTCTTTACGGTCATGCCCGCTTTGGAGATCAGATCGTCCAGACCCGCTTTCGTCGTATTGGTGCCCTCTTTGTCCTCGATATCGATCGCCGTAGGGCCGACGATCAGGTTGCCGTGAATGGTAGGCGATACCAACACGCCCTTGCCCAGCTTCGTTGGAAGCGGGAAAACGGTATGCGACACATAATCGCCCACGCTGCGGTCCAGCAGGCAGTAATCGCCCCTTCTCGCCGTGATCTTGATCTTGTTTTCGCTGACCATATTGTGGATCGCATCGGAATAAACGCCCGCCGCGTTCACGACGCAGCGCGTCTCTACCGTTCCCTTATCGGTCTTGATCTCATAATATCCGTCCGCCTTTTCGATCCCCGTCACTTCCGTATCGAAACGGAACTCTACGCCATTGGCATTCGCATTCTCCGCGAGCGCGATCGTCAGATTGAACGGGCAGACGATACCGCCCGTCGGCGCATACAGAGCGCCCTGTACCTCGTCGGACAAATTGGGCTCCATCGCAAGCGTCTCTTCTCTCGAAAGGATCCTAAGCTCCGGCACGCCGTTCTTGACGCCGCGCTCGTACAGGGTCTGCAGCCCCGGCAGATCCTCCTTATTCATGCATACGACCAAAGAGCCGTTTCTCCGAAACGGGAAATCCAGATCTTTGGAAAGCTGTTCCATCAGCCTGTTGCCTTCTACATTCATCTTGGCCATCAGCGAGCCTTCCGCCGCATCAAAGCCCGCATGGACGATCGCGCTGTTCGCCTTTGAGGTCCCACAGCACACATCCTCGCATTTTTCAATGACGCACGCGTTTACCTGATAGCGCGAAAGCTCCCTTGCGATCGCGCAGCCGGTAACGCCGCCGCCTATAATACATACATCGTACATATCCATTCTCCTACTTTCTGATAAAAAAGGAGTCAGACCAAAGCATGTCTTTCACATACCATATGCCTGACTCCCTTCTCATGCATTCCTATTCTTTTTTATCCGCCAAACGGCGTCCCGCTTTTTCCTACGGCCACGGGATCGCGCCGTATAACAGAACCGCTATCACGCCGCCGATAATCGGCCCAACGATCGGGATCCACGCATAGCCCCAGTTGGAGTCGCCTTTATCCTTGATTGGCAGGACCGCATGTGCAAGACGCGGGCAGAAATCACGCGCCGGATTGAGCGCATACCCGGTCAGGCCGCCCAGAGACATACCGATGGAAACGATGATACCGAATACAAGGAAGTTGCTCAGACCGCCGGCAATGCCGTCTACCTGACCGATGCCTTTGATCGCAAACACCAGAACAAAGGTAGCTACGATCTCGCTTAACAGGTTCAATACGGGATTGGAAACGGAAGCCCCCGTGCAGAATACACCCAGCTTCGTGCCCTGATCGGACGTCGCGTCAAACTGATCCTTGAACAGGACATATACCAGACATGCGCCTACGAAAGCGCCCAGAAGTTCCCCTGCAAGGTAGAACGGAACCAGATTCCAGCCGATCGAGCCGTCGAGCGCCAGAGCCAGCGTCAGCGCCGGATTGAAATGCGCGCCCGTCGTCCTGCCGAAGATAAATGCGGGAACCATAACCGCAAGGCCCCATGCCAATGTGATCTGGATCGAGCCCGCGCCCTTCATGCCGGACTTGTTCAGCGTTACGTTCGCTACCACGCCGTCGCCCAGTAAGATCAACATCATCGTACCGATAAACTCAGCAATAAATGTTACCATAAAAGTTACCCCCTTTTGTTTTTATGATTTTAGCTGTCCTTAGTCTTCCTTAGCCCAGCCATAAGAGCATTTTACAGCCTTGTTCCAGCCGGCGATCGCAGTCTTTCTCGTCTCCGCATCCATCTCGGGCTTGAATACCCTGTCGATCTGCCAGTTCTTGACGACTTCTTCCTTGCTCTTCCAGTATCCTACCGCAAGACCCGCCAGATAAGCCGCGCCCATCGCCGTCGTCTCTACGCATACGGGCCTGTTCACCGGCGCGTTGATGATATCGGACTGGAACTGCATTAAGAAATTGTTCGCGCACGCGCCGCCGTCAACCTTGAGAGCACTCAGCGTAATGCCGGAATCCGCCTGCATTGCAGCGATCACGTCGTTTACCTGATACGCTAAGGATTCCAGCGTCGCACGGATAACGTGGTATTTGTTCACGCCGCGCGTAATGCCCACGATCGTGCCTCTCGCATACTGATCCCAGTGAGGCGCGCCAAGTCCGGTAAAAGCAGGGACGACATAGCAGCCGTTCGTATCCTTCACCTTCGTCGCCATATACTCGGAATCCGGCGAGGTATCGACCAGACGCATCTCGTCGCGCAGCCACTGTACCGCGGCGCCCGCTACGAAGATCGAGCCTTCCAGCGCATAGTATACCTTGCCGTCCAGCCCCCATGCGATCGTCGTCACAAGGCCGTTTTTGGAGTAAACCGGCTTCTCGCCCGTGTTCATCAGCAGGAAGCAGCCCGTACCGTATGTATTCTTCGCTTCGCCCGCCGTGTAGCAGGTCTGTCCGAACAGAGCCGACTGCTGGTCGCCCGCAGCGCCGCCGATCGGGATCGGGCCGCCGAAGAAGGACGGATCCGCCTCGCCGTAGACGCAGCTCGAAGGCTTCGCTTCCGGCAGCATACACTCGGGAATATTCAGCTCTTCCAAGATCTCCTTATCCCATTTCAGCTCCTTGATGTTAAACAGCATGGTACGGGAAGCGTTGGAATAATCCGTTACATGCACTTTGCCCTTTGTCAGCTTCCAGATCAGCCATGTCTCAACGGTACCAAAGAGCAGCTCGCCCCTTTCCGCACGCTCTCTTACGCCCTCTACGTTGTCGAGGATCCATTTTACCTTTGTGCCGGAGAAATACGCGTCGATCACAAGGCCGGTCTTTTCACGGAACGTATCCGTCAGGCCCTTTGCCTTCAGAGAATCGCAGTATTCGGAAGTACGTCTGCACTGCCATACGATCGCATGATAGACAGGCTCGCCCGTATTCTTATCCCATACGATCGCGGTCTCGCGCTGATTGGTGATACCGATCGCCGCGATATCCTCCGCCTTTGCCCCGATCTTGGACATCGCCTCTACCGCTACTCCGAGCTGTGTGGACCAGATCTCGTTTGCGTCATGCTCTACCCAGCCCGGCTTCGGAAAATACTGTGTAAACTCTTTCTGCGCTACGCTGCACATTTCCCCCTTTTCATTGAACAGGATACATCTGTTGCTGGTCGTACCCGCGTCCAATGCCATTACATACTTTGCCATTTCTTATCCTCCTTCTCTTTTATTCTCAAAACTTTTGCAAGTTTTTGATTCGCTATAATTTTTTCTGCGCCCCGACCTCTTCTAGGTCTGCGAGGATCTCGCCGACCCCCATGCCGACGGAGCTGTCTATCGTCCCCGTCACCGCGCCCTCGGCGATCGGGCAGTCCGCTATGCTCAGCTTATACCCTTCCATACTCTCGACGACCATCTCCGCCGTCATGACCGCGCTCCCCATATCTACCAACAGGATCACGCCGTCCTCCGAATATACCCGCTCGATTGCGTCTTGGATCCTTTCAAAGCTGGTGCCGAAGCTCCCGTCCTCCAGCCCGCCCGCCGCCGCGATCGGGACATCCTTTGCCATCATACGGGTCAGATCGACCACGCCCTCGGCCAGCTTCGCGCTGTGGGAAACTATGACAAATCCTACCATACTATATCTCGCCTCCGACGATCTCCAGCATCATCGTAAAAGAGGTAGCCCCCGGATCCTGATGGCCGATACTCCGCTTTCCCAGATAGCTTGCGCGTCCCTTTGTCGCCGCGATCGTCTTGGTGTATTCCACGCCTTCCTGCGCCGCCGCGATCCCCGCCGCAAACGCCGCCTTCGTATCGCCCTTTTCCTGCCAAGACGCTTCCATCGCTTCCTTTGCGGGTATCATGGCATCCAGCATGGTCTTTTCGCCGCGATCCGATTTCCCGCGCAGCTTGATCCCCTCGATCGCCGCCGCGAACGCTTCCAGAAAATCGGGCAGCGTGATATCTTCCTTCCCCTTCAGCGCCGCTCCGAGCTTCATAAAGCCGGTGCCGTACAGGGGCCCGGACGCCCCGCCTACCGTAGATACCAGCGTCATTCCCACGCTCTTAAAGACGTCCGCGGGCTCCTTCTCCCGCAGGGTATCCAGCTTCTTTACGACCTCGCCAAAGCCTCTCGCCAGATTGATGCCGTGGTCGCCGTCGCCGATGACATTATCTAATTCCGTCAGGAAATCCTTCTGCTGCTCTATCTTAGCCGCGATCTTACCAATGACCGCGATCAGCTTCTCCGTTTTCATATGCCCTGCCGCCTCTCTGTGCCGTTTATGCCTTAAACGCCGGCGTATCCGCCTTCGCGTCCAAAAGCTCCTTGAGTTCGTCGTCCAGCTTCAGCAGGGAAATGGAAAATCCTTCCATCTCGATCGAGGTCATGAACTCCCCGACCAAAGTCTTATAGACACGGATGCCTTTTTCGGCGAGAACGTCCGCTACCCGGTTATTGATGATAAAGAGCTCCATCAAAGGCGTAGCGCCGGAGCCGTTGACCATGACCGCGACCTCGCTGCCCGTATAATCAATATCCGCCAGTATCTTCTCTAACAGCTTATCGACGATCTCATCTGCCGTAAGGAGCTTTTCCCTGTGCGTTCCCGGTTCCCCGTGGATCCCGATACCGACCTCCATCTCGTCCTCTGCGAGCTCGAATCCGGGCTTGCCTGCCGCCGGTACCGTGCAGGGCCGGATCGCCGCGCCCATCGTCCGCACATTGTCGATCACCTTCTGCGCTACCGCCTGCACCGCGTCCAGATCCGCTCCCGTCTCCGCCTTTGCGCCCGCGATCTTATGTACGAACACCGTACCCGCGACGCCGCGGCGTCCTACTGTATAGAGGCTGTCCTTTACCGCCACATCGTCGTTGACTACGACCTGCTTTACGGTGATGCCGTCTGCTTCCGCCATCTCGGCCGCCATCTCAAAATTCATAACGTCGCCCGTATAGTTCTTGATGACCATGAGCACGCCGGCGTCCGTCGCGATCGCCTTGATCCCCTCGTACACCTGATCCGGCGTCGGGGAAGTAAATACCGCGCCTGCGACCGCCGCATCCAGCATACCCTCGCCCACATAGCCGCCGTGCGCCGGTTCATGCCCGCTGCCGCCGCCGCTGATCAGCGCGACCTTATTTTCTTTCTTCGCGCTGCGTACCACGACATTGCCGCAATCCAGCTTTCTCAGATACTGCGGGTACGCCTTTACCATACCCTGAATCATCTGATCCTCGACCTGCTCCACCGCATTGATGAACTTTTTCATCCTTTTCTGCCTCCTTTTTTATTTTATATGTATGACATGCCTGTCTAAAATAGAATCCCGCCCCGTTTATAAAAACCAGACGTCATATCCCGTAGCCGATATCGCGATCGCGCCGCTCCCCAGAGCCGACATCACGTCTTCCCGATCGGAGATCAATCCGCCCGCGATCACCGGCACCTTGCTCACGGCGTTCACCTTCTTGATGACCTTCGGCATGATCCCCGGCAGGATCTCGATCACGTCCGGCCTGACGCCGGCCATCTGCTTCTCAATATTGGACAGCGCCATCGAATCCATCACAAAGAACCTGAGCACCGTATACAGCCCGAGCTGTCTGGCATAGCGGATCAGCGTATTTTTCGTTGTGATGATACCGTCCGCCTCCGTATAATTCCTGATGAAATCCAGCGCCACCTCTCTGGCGCTGAGGCCGGAGATCAGATCGAGGTGCACCATCGCCACCTTGCCGGCCTCCTTGACCTGCTTGACGATGGAAGCGATATTGCAGATATCCCCATACAGGATAAAGACCACCCGGATATCCGAATCCAGACACCTCTCTAATCCTTCTTCATTTTTCACCGCCGCAATGATCGGCGTATCTTCCAGAATCTCGCAAAACGACGCTCTCAAGCTCAAATTTCCGTAACCTCGAATGCCAAGCGGGAGCTCCCTTGTCAAAATTTCCTATAAAAAAAGCACAACTAATATACAACATCCACTGTTGAATTAGCCATGCTCTCATCTCCCGGCGCTGCCTCTTATCTCTTTTCTGATTTCCATTCTATCACCATTTTATTAATTTTGCAAGATAATTTCACTTTTTTTTTAGATTTTTTTACCAAAATGACAGCCCGCACGCGGACGCCGGGCTGTCTGTTGTCGATTTTCCTTGTATTTTCCGCCAAAAAAGCGGCGGCGTTTGGTCATTTTTCAAAAAAGTCCAAGAGCTCCTCCATGCTCTTCCCGCCTACGAGCCGTTCCTTTTCATCCAGTATCATAACGGGGACGCGCTCCAGAGCGTATTTCTCTATCAGAGACGGGAACAGCCCCGCGTCCGTCATCTGGACGCGGATATGCTCGTTCAGGGCCGCGATATGCTGGCTCAGGATCACGTTTTCCGCGCAGTAATGGCAGGCGAGCGAAACGAAGATCTGCATCGTATGCTCCTTATCAAGCGCCAGTATCCGCTCCCGCACGTTATCGTCCAAAGGCTGGCCGGGCCCCGCCACATTATAAAAGGCGAGGACAAAGGAATTGATCTCCCGCCCTCCCGGGATCCCCCGGAAGGATACGCCGCTGAAGATGCCGCCCGCAAGATAAAGGCCCGTGACCGGATACAGCTCCCTGCAGTCCATCTCCTCTTCTAACAGCGGCGCTTCCTTCGGCTCAAACAGCTCCAGATGGAGCTTTTCACTGACCAGAGAGAACGCTTTTAAAAACTCCGCCATCTCCACGCACTTTGGATCCTGAAGATCGACCACGGCGCGGATCCACACATCCTGCGCCAGCTTTTCCATGACGCCGGCCACCTGCGCCCGCATTCCCTCGTCCAGCAGGCGGCTCTGCGGCTTTATCTTCTCAAATTTTTCCTGTTCCATCTTACCTCCTACAGCATTCCCACCAGATCGAGGCTCGGCATCAGCGTCTCCTCGCCGGGCTGCCACTTTGCCGGGCATACCTGATCGCCGTGCTCTTCCACAAATTTCGCGGCGCGCAGAACGCGGAGCAATTCCTGCGCGTTCCTGCCGATCCCCATATCGTGGATCTCGTAGGCTTTGATCACGCCCTCCGGGTTTACGATGAAAGCCGCGCGCAGCGCCTGACCGCTTTCTTTTTCTAAGACGCCAAATTCTTTGGAAAGCTTCCACGCCGTATCCGCCAGCATAGGATAGCGTATCCCGCGTATCGTCTCGGAAGCGTCCGCCCACGCCTTATGCACGAACTCGCTGTCCGTCGAAACGGAATAGATCTCGCAGCCCTCTTTCTGAAATTCCTCATAGTGCTCGGACAGGTCTTTTAACTCCGTCGGACAGACAAAGGTAAAATCCGCCGGATAAAAGAAGAACAGGCTCCATTTTCCTAAAATATCCTGCTGCGTCACCGTTTTCGTTCTGCCGTCCGCATAAGCCTGAACGCTGAACGCGCCCACCCTGCGCCCGATGTGATGTTTGTGTTTCATCTTATGATCCCTCCTGACTAAAATTCTATCGTTATCCGCTGATATCTTTATACAATATCACAGCTTTTTTGTCAAAATTTATTTCTAATCTTGTCAAGCTGCACATAATTAATATATAATACAATCATCAAACCGGCAATCAGAAAAGGAGGGTATTTTTATGGCTGACAAAAATCTTAATATTTCCAACATGAACGGCGCTACTCATGACGACGAGCAGACCTGCGGCATCACAGACATGAACTGTGTAGGCGATGCGCAGACCGCCAGCTCGCTCAACAATATGAACAGCGTATCGAACGACGAGGACAAGACCTGCGGCATTACGGATATGAACTGCCTCGGCGGAAATTAAACGTCTCTTCCATGAAAGAAACGCAAGAACCGGCGGATCGGTCTTTCCCATCCGCCGGTTCTCTTTTTCTTATTTTCTTATTTTCTTATTTATAATAGGCAACACGCCATGTCTGCCCGTCTGCGGCAAACGCTCCGCCTATTTACTCTGTTCGTCCCGTCCGCCTCTGACCGTCCCGCCTCTGGCAGAGCGCCCGTCACGGCTCCTTAAACAGCCTGCGGTACACGCACGCCCCTACCAATGCGTGCCCCTTTTCGTTCGGATGCAGGCCGTCTACCAGATAGGCCGCCGATCTGCTGGAAAAATCCAGCTCCGGCTCGTTGAACAGGTCAATGACGCGGAATCCCCAGAACGCCGCCCTCTCGCGGATCGCCTCCGCATACTGATTCAGATAAAAACCGCTTCCGTTCTTCCTCATATAGCCGACGCGGCGCAGCGGCGTCATAAAGACGACGTCGCGGTCAGGATACATCTGCCGCAGCCCGCACATCAAAAGATTCAGGCCGCCGTAAAAGGTATCCGCCGTCGTATCCTGCGCCGTCCCAAGCGGCGTACCCAGCTCATGAAAGCCCGCGTAATCGTTCGTGCCGCCCAGCACCAAGATCAGATCGGCGTCCGGCTCCATCGCCGGATAGCGGTCCACCAGACGGTCAGGATGCGGCCCCGCCAGATTGGAACCGTTCCAGCCGTAATTGTTCAGCTTCGCCTCCATACAGCCCGAGGCGACGACATAGGGAAAGGCCAGCCCCGTATCCGAGAGCTTATCGCCGTAGGTGATACTGTCCCCCAGCGCGTTGATCACCAGCCCGTCCCGCAGGGGAAGCGGAAAGGGCGCGGGCGCGGCGGGCGGCGTATACGCGCCTGCCGCCGTCTCCGGGATATACCCGATCATTCCCCTGTAATAGATCTGTATCCAGCCGTCCTGCCTCCCATACGCGAGCGCAGGCTGCCCCGCCGATAATGAGCCGATCGCCGTCTCCTGCGCCGTCCCCGGCACGAACGTCACCTGCGTATCCTCCGTCAGGGAAAGGAACGCCCCGTTTTCACTCTGCTTCATCGTTTCCTCCGCCGACGCCTCCGCGCCGCTGCCCAAGAGGCAGCAGAGCAGAAGCGATATCCAGCCCAAAAACGCCGCCGATCCTTGTCTCATACGCTTCTCCTGTCACATCGACGTCTGATAGGCCGTCTTATCTCGGATAGATCAACTGGCTCAGATCGCCTGCGCCGCGAAGCGCGAGCGCCTGCTGGATATAAGCCGCCGCGTTCGGGCCGTCCAGATTTTTATAGCAGTCGTAGGTCAGCTTGTGGCTGCCGTCTGGATTGGTCAGACCCAGAGCGAGCCCCTGCGGGATCTCTTCCGCGATCTCCGTCTCTCTGGAAATGATGAACGCGTCGATATACTGGTTATTCGCCGCCTGCTGCCAGCCGAGCACCATTGCCGCACACGCCATATCCTCGCCCTGCGTCGTGGTATAGCCCGCCGCCGTCAGGATAGAACGCACCTGCCCGTTGGGTGCGAGCAGCTCCGGCCTGCACATATAGTCCGTCAGCACTTCCACATTTTCCATCGTCACATAGGCGGAATTGACGCTGTGCTTTACAAGATTCTTATAGTAAGCGCCGCCCGTCCAGTATGCCGCCCATGTCAAAGGCACCGGATACGGATGCGTCATCAGGCCCCAGTCGAGATTGCCGCCCGCCAAGATAGCCTTATTAAAGGAATCGATGAAATCCTTGCTGTCATATTTGCCCGCTTCGTTCCGGTTGCGGTCCCACTGCTGCTCCGTGCAGATATATACGCCCGCGTTCGCGTTTTTGCTCTTGATCGCGTTATAGCACAGACGGTAAGCCTCCGCATACTCGTTCGCATACGCGTCCAGATTCGGAATGTTGACATAGTTCCACTCGTATCTCGCGTTGACCTCGTTCCCTACGATCCAGTTGTCCACCTTGCCGTGCTCGCTGTCGCTGTAGCGCTCCGCAAGGAAGGCCGCCGCCGCCGTCAGATAGTCCACGCCTTCCTTATCCGCCGTATTGAACGCATAGTAAGGGCTGACAAAGCCGTCGCGCGCCAGCGGGTGGATCAGCTGCGGCATCCTGCCGTCGTTGGGATTTAAGAGGATCGCCGTCGTCTGAAGGCCCTTTTTCGTGAAGGTGCCGAAGATATTGTCATACTCCGCAACAACAAGGCCGTTAAACTGATAATTCCTGCCGTTGTAGCTGTAATTGATCGTCGGATAGCTGCCGTTCTCCGTCGGCCCCAAGATCCTAGAAAGGGCTACGTTATACAATACCTGATGTACGCCCAGATCGGTCAGCTCGTCCGTGGAGATCTTCGCCGGATCGGGCACCAGACCCTTTTTGCCCGCCGCCGTCCTTGCAAAGGTCTTATTCGCGATCGCTTCAGGGTTTATGATATAAGCGCCGCCGTTTAACGGCACATACTGTCCTCCCTGAACCGCGGCCACGATAAACTTAGAAAACAGACGGGAATCCGCGCTGTTCGCATTCAGCGGCACGGTAAAGCTGACGTTCCCCGCAGCCGGCGCGTTCGCGAGCGCGTTCGTGCTGATCCCATCCGAATAGACCGGCTCCGCGAACAGGTACAGCATACCGTCGTCGCTCGCGGGAACATCGGACGATGCCGCCGTCACGGTCACATCGCTTCCGCTGATCGCGGCGTTTACGTTCATAGCGCCTGCGGCGTGCACGGTATCCGTTCTCCCGCCAAAGGCGACGAGCAGACCGCAGAGCATACCAGCCGCCAAAATAGAAAGCCTTTTCTTCCGTTTCATACTTTGTTTTTCCTCCTTCATGATGTTAATTCTAGCATTTTTTATTGTATCAGATTTTTTATAGAGCGGCAATCACTTTTTCTCCCCGCAGCAAGACCGCAGCAAGACTTTAAAACAGGAAAGCCGCAAACGACTTCCAAAGAAGCCAAAATCATGGTATCATCGTATCGGATCCATTCTCATTTAGCGCCTGTCATCACGATCCGGCGTCTATCATGATGATCCAAGCTCTATCAGAGCTAACGTCTCTTAACGTCTATCATATGGAAAGGAATCTTATCATGGCATTTGACGGTATCACGATCGCCTGTATGGCAAAGGAACTCAACGACGCCCTTGCGGGCAGCCGGATCTATAAGATCACGCAGCCGGAAAAGGACAGGCTCCTTCTTACGCTGCGGCGGGGCGGGGAGCAGCGCAGGCTCCTTCTCTCGGCAAACGCCTCGCTCCCGCTCGCCTGCCTGATCCCCGATAATCTGCCCGGCCCCATGACCGCGCCCGGCTTTTGTATGCTGCTGAGAAAACATCTCCAAAACGGGCGGATCACCGATATCTCCCAGCCGGGGCTCGAGCGTATCCTGCGTATCGGCGTCGAGCATTTAGACGAGCTGGGCGACCTGCGCCGGAAGCTTCTCATCATCGAGATCATGGGCAAGCACAGCAATCTCATCTTCTGCGACGACTCCGAGACGATCATCGACAGTATCCGGCATATCCCCGCGAGCGTCAGCTCCGTCAGGGAGGTGCTGCCGGGCAGGCCCTATTTCATTCCCCGCACGCAGGATAAAAAAGATCCGCTCGCCGCAGACGAACAGGAATTTTACCGGCTCCTGCAAAACAGGGCCCTTCCGGCGTTTAAGGCCGTCTATATGAACTATACCGGCATTTCCCCGATGATAGCGCAGGAGATTTGCTGCCGGGCGGGGACGGACGCCGATAAACCCGCCCAGTCCCTAAGCGGGGAGGAGCTGGCGCGCCTGTGGGAGGCTTTCTCCTCCATGATCGCTCTGGTCAGAGAAGGCGCGTTCTCTCCCGCTCTCCTATACGAAAACGGAAAGCCCGCGGAATACGCCTGCGTGCCCGTTATCAGCTATGAGCCGTCGCGGCAAAAGCCCTACGACCGCGTATCGGAGCTTTTGTACGATTATTATGCGGAAAAGAACGCGGCCGTCCTGATCCGCCAGAAATCCGCCGAGCTGCGCCACATCGTACAGACCGCGCTGGAGCGCAACGTCCGCAAATACGACCTGCAGCAAAAGCAGATCGAGGATACGCGCTCCCGCGATCTCTACCGGATCTACGGCGAACTGCTGCACACCTACGGCTATCAGGCGTCTCCCGGCGCTTCCTCCCTAAAGGCCGTCAACTATTACGACAATACGGAGCTCACGATCCCGCTCGACCCTACGCTCACCCCCGCTAAGAACGCCGAACGGTATTTTGAACGATATAACAAACTAAAACGCACCTTTGAAACGCTGAGCGAACTGACCGTACAGGTCGGACGCGAGATCGAACATTTAGAATCCATAGCGGCCTCCCTAGATATCGCCGTAAGGGAGGAGGATCTGATCCAGATCCGCGAAGAGCTGACCGAGAGCGGCTATATCCGCAGAAGGGGGAAAACCAAAGCCGTAAAGGTCACGAGCCGCCCCTTCCACTATCTCAGCAGCGACGGATATGACATCTATGTCGGAAAAAACAATTATCAGAACGACGAGCTCACCTTCCGTCTTGCGGACGGCGGGGACTGGTGGTTCCACGTCAAAGGCATGGCGGGCTCCCACGTCATCGTAAAGACCGGAAGGGAAGGGGAAGTGCCCGACCGCACCTTTGAGGAGGCGGGCAGGCTGGCGGCTTACTATTCCCAAGCCAGATGGCAGCAGAAGGCCGAGATCGACTACACGCTGAAAAAGAACGTAAAAAAGCCGAGCAAAAGCGCGCCCGGCTTTGTGGTCTATTATACAAATTATTCGCTGGTCATCAGCCCGGATATCTCCGGAATCCGCCTGCTCTCCGACTAAGGAAGGGCCGCCCTCCCCTAGCCGATCAGCCAGTCGTACATCTCCTGATATTTCCGCGCGGAGACATGCCATGAAAAATCCGCCGCCATCGCCCTGTCCACCATCTTGTTCCATTCGCGTTTGCGGTCGTAATAGATACGCTCGGCATAGCGGATGGCCGCAAGCATTTCATGGGCGTTGTAATTGGTAAAGCTAAAGCCCGTGCCCGTACTCTCATATTCATTGTACGGCTCTACGGTATCCTTCAGGCCGCCCGTCTCGCGCACGATCGGTATCGTCCCATAACGCAGCGCCATGAGCTGGCTCAGCCCGCAGGGCTCAAAGAGCGAAGGCATGAGGAACGCGTCGCAGCCCGCATAGATCTTATGGGACATTTCCTCGGAATAATATATGTTCGCGGACACCTTATCCGCATACTTCCAGTCATAGTGGCGGAACATATTTTCGTACCGCTCTTCCCCGGTGCCCAGCACGACGAGCTGGACGCTGTCCGAACAGAGCTCATCCATCATATAGGCGATCAGGTCGAATCCCTTTTGATCCGTCAGGCGGGAGACGATACCGATCATAAAACGTCTGTCATCCTGTTCGAGATTCAGGCGCTTTTGCAGCTCGCGCTTATTCTTTACCTTTTCCTTGCGGAAATTATCCGCATTATATTTATACGTCAGATACTCGTCGGTCTGCGGATTGAACTCGTCGTAATCGATCCCGTTCACGATCCCCCGCAGATCGGCCTTGCGCGCGGAGAGCAGCCCGTTCAGGCCCTCGCCGTAGAAATCCGTCTTGATCTCCTCCGCGTAGGTGTCGCTGACCGTCGTGATCGCGTCCGCGTAGACGAGGCCGCCCTTTAAGAGGTTCGCGTCCTTATTAAATTCCAGCTTATCCGGCGTAAAGAAATAATCCGAAAGGCCCGTGATCCCCTTTACGGTCTTTACGTCCCATTTCCCCTGAAATTTCAGGTTATGTATCGTCATAACGGTCTTGATCCCGTGATAGAACTCGTTCCCCTGAAAACGCTCCTTTAGGTACACCGGAACGAGGCCCGTCTGCCAGTCGTGGCAGTGGATCAGCTCCGGCCGGAAGCCGACCGCCGGCAGGATAGAAAGCACCGCCTTAGAGAAAAAGGCGAACTTCGTGATCTCCCACAGCGTATCGTCGCCATACGGCCTCATGCCGCCAAAATAAGATTCGTTGTCGATAAAGTAAAACGTAACGCCGTCAACCTCGGCCGTCATGACGCCCACATATTCGCTCTTAAAATTAAAATCCATGTAAAAGCTGGTCACAAACGTCATTCTGTCCTTCGCTTCCTGCCTCATGCACGGATATTTCGGCATAACGACCCTTACGTCAAAATATTCCCTGTCGATACATTTCGGCAGCGAGCCCACGACATCGGCCAGTCCTCCCGTCTTAATAAAGGGAACGCCTTCGGAAGCCGCAAATAAAATGTGTTTCATAGCCATCCTCTCATTTACCATTAGATTCTTTTGTGCATCGCCGCGTATCCCGCCCTGCAAAACAGCCCCGCCAAAACAGTCCGCGCGCGGCGTTCCCGCGGCCGCTGTCCTGCACGGCTTACGCCTTTTGTAACAGTATAACACTTTTCCGGCAGATTGGAAAGCTCAATTTCGGTATTGCAGACGGATTTTGTCGGCAATGAGCGCAATGAACTCTGAATTGGTCGGCTTGCCCTTGCCGGTATTGATCGTATAGCCGAACATCGCGTCCAGAGTCTCCATCTTGCCGCGGTTCCACGCCACCTCGATCGCATGGCGGATCGCGCGCTCCACCCGGCTCGACGTGGTCTGGAATTTCTTGGCGATCGTAGGATACAGGATCTTGGTGATAGAGTTGAGCATTTCCACATCCGAAACGGACATCATGATCGCCTCGCGCAGATACTGGTATCCTTTGATATGCGCCGGTACGCCGATCTCATGGATCATCTCGGTAACGTCCTTTTCCAGATCGCGCTCCGACGGCTTTTCCTCCCGAAAGGACGGCTTCGACTCCTCGAAAGCACCCGCGGCGGAGGGAACCGTGATCATGATCTGAAATTCCTTATTCGTATGAATCAAATCTGAAAGTAACTTGAAAACCTGCTCGTTATCTTTGGTAGCCGCTACACTCAGCTGTTCCATAATTGACCTCCGTTCACTATAATTCTTTTTGAAACGGCATTTATCGCCTGTATCCATTATAAACAGATGTCAAATCTCATTCAACAGCCAAGAGTCGCAGAATCTCTGAAAAAACGCCTCCTTTTTTACAGTTTCCGCTCCAGATCGTCCAAAGACTGATAGCCGTATAATACGGCGGAATTGCCAAGCGTTTCCTGCGCCAGATTTCTCTCTTCCTTACAGAGCGACGCGATAAAACGCCCGTACAGATCCAGCGTCCTGTCGGAATACGTCGAAATCTCCCCGCGCAGATAGGTCTCGTACGAGGTGTTATACAGGTTGTCCTCGTAGGTGTGGATACTCCGCGCATTGGCCGCCGCTTTGGGATATCGGGCGGCGCACTCCTCCATCCAGCCTACCTGAATCTTTACGATCTCCTCGATGATCGCGCGCTTTTCATCCGAGATCGGGGAGAGCTGCCCCTCGATCGCGAGATACCCTTCCGGATCCGTGCTTTCCATCATTCTGCCGTACTTCTCCGCGATCAGGTTCCAGCCGCAGGAAAGCGCGTTTTCAAAATCGTCGATATAGCTCTGCAGCAGAGGCACCGTCCATGTCAGATATTGGCTCCTGCGCATGATCTCAAAGGTCTCCCAGTCGTCCTGACAGTCGGCGCGCCCGCCGATATTTTTTACCTGATCGAAAGCGTCCCATTCCAGCTTTATCAGTTTTCTGATCAGTTCTTCCTTCACAGTGATCCCCTCTCCTTCCTTCTGTGTAATGCCGCGCAGGATATTGTCCGTATGATGATCCAGATAATTATCGCTCCCCGTCGTCAGGCTCTGCTTTTTCATCTCGTCGATGATCAGCGTGACGATGATCTCTATCGTCTGCGGGATCCTCTCGTCCCCCACCTGCATATCGGCAATGGCGTTTAGGATATCGCCGATCACCGCGAGGATAGGAAGGTCCTCCATTCCCTTATGCATCCATTTATAGAACGGCGCGTACCTGCGGTTGAGCAGATAAACGATCGCCATCGTATGTTTCATAAATTCGCTCAGGGCAATCTGCGCCGTCACCTTGTCCCCCCGCTGCAGCATACGGCCGTAATTATACTGTCCCGACTGCGCGATCAGCGCCGCCTCCCTCGCGATCTTCCTTAGGCGTACCTCTTTGGGATAATGCGCCAGCAGCCCCTTGCGTATCCGCGTAAATTCCCCCAATTCATCCCGGAACACGCGCCCGCTCGTCGCCGCCGCGAGCTGATAGTCCTCTACGTACAGCCATTGGCTCTGGCTCTCCGGCACATCGCGAAAGCCCGTCAGCCGCTCATAAAATTCCCCGATACGGAACACGCCCACGCGCTTAGGGGCCTTCGGGGAGGAGCGTCTCGTCACGCCCATATAGGTTTTCGGCAGCCTGTCGTATTCCTCCTGAAGCCTCTCCCCGATCTGCTCATAAACGGTATCGGTCAAAAACAGGCAAAAGCCCGGCCCGAAATCGTGATCCCTAGAGATCTCGTCGTCGAATCCCAGACACTCGGAGCCTTCCCCCGCCATGCCCGCCGCGATATAGGGAAGCCACGCGGCGAATTTTTCACGCAGCATCGGCTCGCCGTATTCATAGTAAAACGCCTCGCACAGATCGAGCCCCTTTGAGAACTGCCGGACGCTGGCCGGACGCTGCTCCATCTGCCGCTCCACGGCATGGAGATTCTGCGATACGATCTCGTAGGCCTGCGAGCGTCCCGTATTCTTCTCGATCTCCGCGAGCGCCAGCTTGTAATATCGCGCGGACTCCTCCAGATTGCCGGCCATATACTGGGCCTCTCCCATCGCGGACAGCGCGCCGCTGTAATGGAAATCCTTCTGCTCATCCATCTCGAAGATGGAAAACGCCGCCCTGAGATGTGGCATGGCCTCCTCATACCGTCCCAGCTTCAAAAGGGAGACCGCCAGATTGGTATGCGTGACCGCCGTCTCGATCCTAGCGTTTTCGTATTTCTGCGCGATGGAAAGCGCTTTCTGCAGGCAGTCGACGGCCATTTCATAGTCCTGCATTTCCTGATATAGAAGGCTCATATTGTTGTATAGGCTCGCAAAGCGGAAATCGTCGTCCTCGAGCTGGCTCTGATAGATCAGCATAACGGTCTTATAGTTTGTCATGGATTCCGCCAGCCTGCCCGCCGCCCGGTACGCGTTCGCGATATTTAAAAGCGAGGTGGCATAGGGAATGCTGCCCTGAAGCTGCTTTTTCTCCAAAAGCGCCAGCAGCTTATCGCAGTATTTGCAGCATTTCTCATACTTGCTCACATCGCGCAGATACCCGATCATCTCATTGAGCAGCGTGATCATCGAATTGTCGTCCCCGGCCCGCGCCGCCTCGGCCATCTGCCCCTCCAGATAGCCCTCCACCTTATCCATCTGATAGGTCGCAAACAATACGTCCAGTTCCTGTAAAATACGTTCCATATCCATATGAATCACCTATAGTCCAATTATCCGTTTTGACGATTGGATTTTCCTTTCTCCCAGCTTCTGCCGGGTAATTTAAGTTCTATCTGTCCAAGACCCGCAAGCGAGTCTTGAAGCGAAAAAATTACTAATTATAATTTCCAGTTCTCATCCAGATATGGTTTGATCATAGTCATAATCATTTCCGCTCTCTCTATCTGCTCTTTTGCCATATCCTTAGAGATCATTTCAAAATCCTTATAATCTGCATTCTCCCGCAGGCGGTACGCTTTATCCAGCATTTTAGACAATGCTCTATCGAATATCCCTTCTTTGACGTACATACGATTCACATAGGCGATTACGGTCGAATGTTTACTGGCGTCAAAATGATCCAATGCTGTGACAGCTCGCAGCATATGAAAAATTGCATAATAGGAACGGTTCACAGACGACTTAAAGCTTCCCATATCCATAAGAATCTTTGCATCGTTCAAATTCTCGCAGGCACATTGAAATCGGTATTTTGATAACTCAATTAAGCGGATTTCCACAGCACAATTCCTTCCTTCTCCACGCTTTGATAAAAGGGCAATGCTTCCATCCATGTCCTGAAATGATCGGCGTCAATATCAATGACAGAAAAAACCTTATTATATTTTAAATTCATATCGACTACAAAATCTGACAATCTATCTTCTGTATCTGGATCCAGCTTACCATGCATAACCAGCGCAATATCAATATCCGATCCTTCTGTATCGCTGCCTCTGGCAACAGACCCATATAAAACGATTTTTTCGAGCCTGTTTTCTAAAATACGCAAAACGCCGTCTATAAACTCGCTGCGCACCCTTTCTTCCATCAACGTCCGCCTCCGAATACCGTTTGATATAAGAGTAAAGAGCTCTCTGGACTCATTACTGAAAAGTCCTCCGCCTTACGGCGAAGGACTATACTTTCAACCCAACCACTTATATACCGCATATCGGTCAGTGGTAAACTTTCTTTGTACTATTATTCTAGCAAGCACAAGTCAGAAAGTCAATACGGCTTTCCCCTAGAATTTTATGTTTTTACCACATAATCTATGCATATTTGAGAACCACTCCTCTCGCTGATATCAGCCCGCAAGCATCTCCTCCATGAAAATGCCGTAGCCCATCGTGGCGTCCTGTACGAATACGTGCGTCACCGCGCCGATCAGCCTGCCGTCCTGAAGGATCGGCACGCCGCTCATGCCCTGTATGATACCGCCCGTTTCCTCGATCAGCTCCTCGTCTGTGATCTTCAGTACGATCTCCCGGTTGATATGTTCCCTGTCATATGTGATATCCACGATCTCCACATCATACAGCCTGACTCTCTCCCCGTCCAGACTGCACAGGATCTCGGCGTCCCCCAGCCGGGCGTCCTGCTTTAAGCCGATCGGTATCGGCGAAAGCGCGAGCTCCTGCGAAAGCCCCTCCCGGCAGATCCCAAAGATCCCCCTTTCCTCGTTCCGTTCGATCGAGCCTAACGCCTGTTCCTGCGAATAGTCGATCAGGCCCGTCAGCTCGCCGGGATTCCCCGCCTCGCCCTTTCGGATCCCTATGACCTGCGTGCGGTACAGCGTCCCTTCTTCCAGCTCCATCAGCTCGTTGGTATCCATATCGTTGATCCCGTGTCCCAGCGCCCCGAAGCCGCCGTTTTCATCAATATAGGTCAACGTGCCGACGCCCTGCGCGTTGTCCCGTATCCAGATCCCGATCTTATAGGTCCCGCCCTGATCCTCCACCGCCGCCGTCTTTACGTCAAAAATCTCGTCCTCACGCCGTATCGTAAGAACGAGGGCATCTTCTCCCACAGACTGGAGCCTCTGCATGAACATCTTTTTTCCCGTGATCTCTTCTCCGTTCATTTTCAGGATATAATCGCCGCTGCGCAGGATACTGCGCGCCGGGGAATACTTTATCCCGTCATAGCCGGTAAATTCTCCCGTGCCCACTACGAGCACGCCCTCCGTCTTTACATAAATGCCGATCGGTATCCCGGCGGGTATGACCGAACGGTTTTCAATGACCTGCACCTCTACATTTTTAAGCGGCACGACGCCGAACAGCCTAAGATCCATCTCATAGCGATCCGTCGTATCGGCATAAAAAGTAAAAGGCCGGCTGAGACTCACCGGTATCGCTTCCCTTCCAGAACAGCGCAGCAGCCCCGAGGCCGGCAGGGAAAAGTCCATCTCCTCCCGCTCTCCCGCGCGCAGCTTGATCCGATCCGGCGTCCTCTGCCAGACGGAAAGATAAACGGCGCAGAGCAGCAGACAGAGCGCGTTCCCCATTGCCATAGATAAAAACCGCCTGTAACTCATGTTCTCACATCCCTTCCGCTTTAGTATGTGAGAATCCCGCGATTTTACTTTGGTATTGTTTTGTATTTCCTTCCAGTTATTTCCTATTTTTCGTATCCGCGGCCTGCGCCTTCATTTCCCTCGCATTGGAAAGCGCGGCCTGCGTCAGCGCATCGCTGCCCAGCAGCCTTGCCAGCTCTTCTATGCTCTCCGTTTCCTCCAAAACGTCGATCTGCGTTCGGGTATGCTCTCCCTCCTGCCGCTTTTCGATCTTAAAATGGCAGTCCGCCATCGCCGCGATCTGCGGCAGGTGCGTGATACAGATGACTTGGTGCTCCCCGGCCAGCAGGGCCAGCCGCCGCGAGACCTGCCAAGCCGTCCTGCCGCTGATCCCCGCGTCGATCTCGTCAAAGATCAGCGTATCGACCGCGTCCCTGCGCGCCATGACCGTTTTTAGGGCCAGCATGATCCGAGAGAGCTCGCCGCCGCTCGCGACGTTCTCAAGCGCCTTCATAGGCTCCCCGGGATTGACGCTGATCCAAAACGACGCCTCGTCGTACCCCGACGCGCTCACATCGTTTTCGTCGGACGAGATACGGATCTCAAAATCCGCTTCCAGAAAATTCAGATCGCGCAGCGCCTCCTTCATCTGCTCCGACAAAAGCGCCGCCTGCTGCCTGCGCAGGTCGGAAAGCTCCCGGCACAGTCCCAGCACGGTTTTCTTTGCGCCGTCAAGATTTTCCTTTAACTCCTCTAAATACGAATCGTAATGGCTGAGCTTTTCCAGCCGTTCCTCCTGCTCCTTCTGATAGCGCAGGATCTCCCCGACCGTGTTCCCGTACCGGGACTTTAAATGCGCGAGCGTCTCCATGCGCCGCTGCGTCCTGTCAAAAGCCTCCGGGTCTAGCTCCAGCGTCTCCTCGTAGTCCGCCAGCTCCCTGCGTATATCCGCCGCGAGCGCTTCCAGCTCGCCGAGCTGCTGCGTAAACTGCGCCAGCTTTTCATCGTACGCTTCGATCCCTTTTAATTCCCGCAGCGCCCTGCCCAGCAGATCGGATATATTTTCCCCTTCCGTATCCCCCAATATGCTGCGCGCCGTTCCCGTCGCTTCCAAGATCTTTCTGGCGTTCGCCATTCTGCGGTAGTCGGCCTCGACCTCTTCCTCCTCGCCGTCCCTCAGCCGCGCCTCCTCGATCTCCGCGCATTCAAAGCGCAGCAGCTCGCACTCCCTGCCGCGCGCGCCGCTGTCCGTATCGGACTCCTTCCATTCCTTTAGGAGCGCGCCGTAGCGTTTATATTCTTCCGCCAGCTTCTCTTTGATCCCCGCCAGCTTTTCCGCGCAGAAATCGTCTAGGATCGCAAGCTGCTTTCTTTTCTCCGTCAGGGATTGGTGCTCATGCTGCCCGTATACGTCGATCAACACCTGCGCCAGTTCCCTGAGCGCCTTCGCGCTGATCATCTCGCCGCCGGCGCGGCACACGCTCCTGCCGGGCGATATCTTTCTGGAGAGCACGAGCACATCGCCGTCCGTCTCCAGCTCCAGCTCCCTGCATTTTTCCCGCTGCGCCTCATCGTCCAAACGAAAGGTCAGCTCGACCAGCGCATACTCCGCCCCGGTGCGTATCATATCCTTATCCGCCCTGCCGCCCAGCGCGAGATCGATCGAGCCGATGATAATGGATTTGCCCGCCCCCGTCTCGCCGGTCAGGATATTAAGCCCCTTTTGAAAGCTCACCCGCGCTTCTTCGATCAAAGCATAGTTTTTTACATATAAATCAGTCAGCATTCCCCGTAATTTCCTTAATCTTTCTCATGACGCTCTCCGTATCTTCTCTGGTGCGCACCGCCATCATAATGGTATCGTCGCCCGCGATCGTGCCGACGATCTCTTTGAGATTCATCGCGTCGAGCGCCGCCGCGACCGCCATCGCCATGCCCGATACGGTCTTTATGACCAATAAGTTTTCCGCCATGCCCATAGAGTCAAAGCCCTCCCGCAGCACGCGGCTGTATTTATCCCCTAAGGAGGGTTCCCCCGAGCGCAGGCAGATATATTTCTGCCTGCCGTTTTCCGCCGGGATCTTGGAAAGCTTCAATTCGCGGATATCCCGCGAGATGGTCGCCTGCGTCGCCTCAAAGCCCGCCTCTCCCAGCCGGTACGCCAGCTCCTCCTGCGTCCCGATCTCATACGCCGCGATCAGGCGCAGGATCTCCCTCTGCCTTTTTTCTTTCATCTCAATTCTCACTCATCTTTTTATGCAGCACTTCCAAAAAGCTCGCCCCGCTGAGCTTGACGATATCCGTCGTCTTCTCCGACCTTGTCACCACGATACGGTCGCCCTTCTCCAAAGCCGCCGCATGTGCGCCGTCGAAATTGACCTCGGCGTGCAGCGGGGTATCCTTTTCTCCTCCCGCCATCTCGATCACGATCTCGTCCTCCGCCGACAGGACGATACTGCGGGTATTTAACGTATGCGGGCAGATCGGCGTGATCAGGATCAGCCGCGCCCCCGGCTCTACGATCGGCCCGCCCGCGGACATATTATAGCCCGTAGAACCGGTCGGGGTGGAGAGGATCACGCCGTCCGCGTTGTATTCGTTTAAAAACTGCCCGTTGACATAGATATGGTAGTGAATGATCTGCAGAGAGCCCCGCCTGATGATCACGATATCGTTCAGCGCATGGGAGCTTTCCAGACATTCCTTCCCGCGGCAGATATGGCCGTTTAACATCATCCGGCTCTCCGTCTGATAGCGGTCGTCAAGCAGGCGGGCCAGCGCCCTGCGGATCCCCGTCTTTTCCACCTCCGCCAGAAAGCCGAGACTCCCAAGATTGATCCCGAGCAGCGGGATATTCAGCCCGATGGTGTCCCGCGCCGCCTCGATCAGCGTCCCGTCCCCGCCAAGCACCAGAATACACTCCGTATCCGGCGGGATCTCTCCGGCGTCCGTATACATCCATTTTCCTTCCCCGGCCTCCTGTTTGACCTGCACCTTATAACTGCAGCCATGCTCTGACAAAAACGACGTGATACATTCGGTGTTTTTCAGATCATGATCCTTCTGCGGATTGGTGACGATGTAAAAATGCTCCATGCCCTGCTCTTCCTTTATCCGTTCAGCGCCTTATGCGCCGCTTCGACCACCGCTTCTAAAAGCGCCTCCCTATCCGGGGAGGGCGGCTCTCCCGCTTTCTCCGCTTTCTCCGCTTTCTCCCCGCGCGGCCTTTCCGTCCGCTCAAGGCAGATCAGATACTCGATATTGCCCTCCGGCCCCCTGATCGGGGAAAAATCCAATCCCCGCACCCAAAAACCAGACTGCCGCGCATATCCCATCACGTTTCTGATGACCTCCCTGTGCGTCTGCGCCTCGCGCACCACGCCCTTCTTCCCTACCTTTTCCCGCCCCGCCTCAAACTGCGGCTTGATCAGACAAACCATTTCCCCGCTCTCCTTTAGCAGCGGCCATGCCGCCGGCAGGATACGGGAGAGCGAGATAAAGGAGACGTCCGCCGAAGCAAAATCCAGATCGTCCGCGATATCCTCCCTGACCATATAGCGGAAATTCGTCTTTTCCATGCAGACGACCCTTTCGTCTGTCCGCAGCTTCCATGCGAGCTGTCCGTGCCCCACGTCCACGCTGTAGACCTTCCGCGCCCCGTTTTGCAGCATACAGTCGGTAAAGCCGCCGGTGGAGGCCCCGATATCCATGCAGGTCTTATCCTGAAGCGCTAGGGAAAAGCTCTGTATCGCCTTTTCCAACTTGAGTCCGCCCCGGCTCACATAGCGAAGCGTATTCCCGCGCAGCTCGATCCGGCTCTTATCCTCCGCAAACAGGGAGCCGGCCTTATCCTCCCTCTGCCCGTTCACAAAGACGTTTCCCGCCATGATCTCGGCCTTTGCCCGCTCTCTCGAGGGGACAAGCCCCCGCTTTACCAAAAGCATATCCAGCCGTTCCTTCATCACCATATCCTCATTCCGCGCGGATCCGTACCGGCCGAGATATAGGCCGTCACCACGCGCTTTATGATACAGTCGGCGTCCAGCCCTACCTCCTGATATAGGAGCGATACGTTTCCGTGCTCGATATACTCGTCGGGAATCGCGATCGAGAGCAGACGGCAGGAGCTGTGCAGATTGTCCAGACATTCGCGCACCTTTTCCCCGAAACCGCCGCTCGCCACATTTTCCTCCATCGTAACGAGCAGCTTATGCTCCTTCGCCACCTGACGGATCATATCCTCGTCGATCGGTTTGACAAAGCGGGCGTTGACAAGGCTGCACGAATATCCCATCTCCTTTAACGCCCTGCGCACCGATACGGCGGTCCTGACCATGCTGCCCACCGCCACCAGCGCGATATCCTCTTCCTCGTACAGGATCTCGCTCTTTCCGAATACCATCGGGCTGCGGAACTCCTTCAGGCCGTCCCATGCGTTGCCCCGCGGATAACGCACCGCCATAGGCAGCTCTGTCTTTAACGCGAATTTCAGCATATCGGAAAGCTCCCATTTATTCTTAGGAGCCATAATGTGCATATTGGGGATACTGGAAAGATAGGACAGATCGAAGATCCCCTGATGGGTCTCCCCGTCGCTGCCCACTAACCCCGCCCGGTCTACCGCAAAAACGACCGGCAGGTTCTGAATGCAGACGTCATGCAGGATCTGGTCATAGGCCCTCTGCAGGAAGGACGAATAGACCGCTACGATGGGCTTTAATCCTCCCGCCGCCAGCCCAGCCGCAAACGTCACGGCATGCTGCTCCGCGATCCCCACGTCGAAAAAGCGATCGGGATACAGGTTGCGGAAACGCTTTAAGCCGGTGCCGTCCGGCATGGCCGCCGTGATCGCTACGACCTTTTCATCCCGCGCGCCAAGCTTCGTCATCACCGTCGAAAAGATATCCGTATAGTTCGGCGTCGTCCGCGGATGGGAAGGCAGCCCCGTCTCGATATCAAAGGGCTCCGTACCGTGGAAGCGCGCCGGATGCCGCTCCGCCGGGGGATAGCCTCTGCCCTTCTGGGTAATGACATGCACCAGCACCGCGTTTTTGCAGCGTTTCGCCTCCTTCATGACCTTGACCATCGCTTCCACGTTATGTCCGTCCACCGGCCCCAGATAGGTAATGCCCATATCCTCAAAAAACATGCCCGGTATCATCAGATGTTTCACGCTGCTCTTTGCGCGCCGGATATTCCTTACGATCACGTCGCCCTGCGGAATGTTCTGAAGGGTATTATACACGCTCTCCTTCAGATCCAGATATCCTGTCGCGGTACGGATATTGTTCAGATATTTGGAGACTCCGCCTACGTTTTCCGAGATCGACATATTGTTGTCGTTCAAAACGATGATAAAATTGGTCTGGAGCTGCGCGGCGTTGTTGAGCGCCTCATAGGCCATGCCGCCCGTCATCGAGCCGTCCCCGATCACGGAGACGATCGTGCGTTTCTCCCCCATCAGATCTCTCGCCTTTACCAGCCCCAGCCCCGCCGAGATGGAGGTGGAGCTGTGCCCGGTGTCAAAGCAGTCGCATTCGCTCTCCTTACGTTTGGGAAAGCCGCTCATGCCGCCGTACTTGCGCAGCGTCTCAAACCCCGCCCGCCTGCCTGTCAGCAGCTTGTGCGTATAGGACTGGTGCCCTACGTCCCAGATGATCTTATCGTCCGGGAGGTTCAGGCTCAGGTGCAGCGCCATCGTCAGCTCCACCGCGCCCAGATTCGAGCCCAAGTGCCCTCCCGTCACGCTGATCTTACGGATCAGGAAATCCCGTATCTCTTCCGCTAAAAGCGCGTAATCCTCTTTCCTGATCTTTTTGATATCGTTCTCTTTTGTGATTCTCTCCAGAAGCATATCGGCACACCTCTATCGGTTTCTTGTGATGAGTGAATTGACCAGCTCTTCCAAAAACAAATTCCGGGACGGGAAGGAGCGCAGCAGCGCGACCGCTTCCTCGGACAGCGTCTTTTGATCCGCCTGCGCCTGCGCCAGCCCCTTTAAGGTAACATAGGTAGTCTTATGGTTCTTTTCATCGCTCCCCGTCGGTTTCCCGAGCTCCTGTTCATTTCCCGTGATATCTAAGATATCGTCCTGTATCTGAAACGCGACGCCGATATCGTATCCCGCCTTTTCCAGCTTATCTAACGCCTCCTTATCCGCCCCCGCAAGGGTCGCGCCCGTCACAAGGGCGCTCTGGATCAGCGCCGCCGTCTTATGCGCATGGATAAACAGCAAAAGCTCCTGCGATACCTGCCCGCCCCGATCCTCTGCCTCGATATCGGCGGTCTGCCCGCCGATCATGCCGTATACGCCCGCCTTTTGTGCAAATACGGAGAGCGCCCTCCCAATGCGGGCGGGATCGTCCCCGATCTCAAACGCCTTCGCCGCCGTCTCAAAGGCCAGATTTAAAAGGCCGTCCCCCGCAAGGATCGCCATCGCCTCCCCGAACACGACATGCGTCGTCTTTCTCCCGCGCCGGTACTCGTCATTGTCCATTGCGGGCAGATCGTCGTGGATCAGGGAATAGGTATGCACCATTTCCATCGCGGCTAAGAACGGCTCGATCTCCCTGCCGCGCCCTCCAAAGAGCGTATAGCTCTCTTTCATCAGCATTGGCCGAAGCCGCTTTCCTCCCGCCAGCACGGAATAATTCATCGCCTGCAGCACCGTCTTCTGCCAGCCCTCTTCCTTTGGCAGATAGCGGCGTATGATCTCCTCGATCTCCAAGATCCGTTTGCTTTGTTCTTCCTTAAAATTCATCCAGTCCACCGTTTTCGTTGAGCTTCAAAACCTTTTTTTCCACCGTATCGATCGAAGCGTTGCAGAACTGCAGCAGCTCCATTCCTTCTCCGTAAGCCTTAAAAGCCTCTTCCAGAGAGATCTCTTCCGATTCCAGCCTTGCGATCACCGCTTCAAGCTGTTCAAACGCACTTTCCAAACTCTGTTTTTTCAACGTTCCACCCTCTCTATCCGTTCCGCTCTCGCCTCTACGATACCGTTCTTCATATGGATCGTAAGAAGCTCTCCCGCAGCTACGCGGCCTACGTCCGTCACCGTCCTGCCCCGGCTGTCGCTCACGCAGGAAAAGCCCTGATTCAGCTTATCGAGCGGGGAAAGGCCCTTCACCTTTTCCTTATACAGCTCCAGCAGATGACGCTTCCTTACAAGGACGCCTTTCATCGCCGCCTGCAGAGTTTCCTCCAAATGCAGAAGGCGGGTCTGATCCTGCCGCAGCCTGCTCAAAGGGCTCGCGCTCTTTAGGCGCGCGCCGAGCGTCTGCGTTCTGGCGCGGCAGAGATTGCAGCGGCCCATAACGCCCCGATAGAGCGCGGCGGCGTACTCTTCCATTTTTTCTTCCAGTCTGGAGAACTCATAGACGGCCAGCTCCGCGGCCGCCGAAGGCGTAGGCGCGCGCATATCCGCCGCAAAATCGGCGATCGTCGTATCCGTCTCATGCCCCACCGCGGAGATGACCGGCACCGGACAGTCAAAGATCGCCTGCGCGACCTCCCTTTCATTAAAGGCCCACAGATCCTCGATGGAGCCGCCTCCCCTGCCGGCTATGATAACGTCCACATTCTGCGCCGCCAGCGCGTGAATGCCGTTTACGATACTCGCCGCAGCCTGCTCTCCCTGCACGATGGCCGGATACAGAATGATCTGCACGTAAGGGTTCCGGCGGGAGGCGATCTGTATGATATCCCTGACGGCGGCTCCCGTAGGCGCGGTCACTACGCCGAGTCGGCTGATATACTTAGGGATCGGGCGCTTATACTCCTGTGCGAACATTCCAAGCTCCGAGAGCTCGGCCTTTAGCTGTTCAAAGCGCTCGTACAGCGCGCCGACGCCGTCCCGCGTCACCGCGCGCGCATAAAGCTGGTACTTCCCGTCCCGTTCATAGACGTCAACGCTCCCAGAGACAACGACCTGCTGCCCTTCCCCCAGCCGGAAGGTCAGGCCGCTCCTGTTTCCCGCAAACATCACGCACGAGAGCGTCCCCTTTTCGTCCTTTAACGTAAAATAGATATGCCCGGAGGAATGATACTTGCAGTTGCTCACTTCGCCCCTGACCGAAATGGACTGCAGCATGAAGTCCTGCGTAAACATATTTCTGATATAGGAATTTACCTGCGCTACGGAATAGACGTTTTTCATGCTTTCGGCTTTCCGGGTACGAATCTGGCAAGAATGCCGTTTACGAACGCCTTCGCATTGTCCTGTCCAAACTTCTTTGCCAGCTCCACCGCTTCGTTGATCGCGACCCCGACGGGCACCTCTTCGTCATACAGGATCTCATACACGGCCAGACGCAGGATCGTCAGCTCCGCCTTCCCGATCCTGTCCGTCGTCCACTTCTCCGTCCTCTCGTTCAGCATTTTGTCGATCTCTTCCAGCTTGTCCATGATCTTCTCATATTTTGCGGTAATATAAGCCCGATCCTGTTCCGCTGTCTCCTGATCCGCCTGCTCGAAAAAAAGGGCAAGCTGCTCCGGCATATCCTCTCTTTCGTTAAATTCCACCCGGAACAATAATTTAAAAATCTGCTCTCTCAGCTCTCTTCGTCCCATCATCAAACCCTTAATCGCCCATTACGACGCCGGCGACGCGGATATTGACGTCCGCCACCGTAAGTCCCGTCATCGTCTCTATCGTACTCTTTATCTTTTCCTGAATCTTCTCGCTGACCTTTAGGATATTGCAGCCATACTGCAGCGTCACCGCGATCTCCACGCTCACGATACGGTCTACGACCTCGATACGCACGCCTTTATTCATCCCTTTTACGCCCACACGGGAGAGCAGGCCGTCCGCCGCGCTGCCGGATAAGGCGCAAACGCCCTCTACCTCTAAAGCGGCGAGCCCCGCGATCATCGCCACCACATCGTCGGCGATCCTTACCTCTCCGATCCTCTCATCGCCCTGTAATCTCTCCGCATTCTGTTCCGTATCCTTTTCCATATCCATGTCCTTGTCCTTTCCATCGTCCATGCCGCCGCAAATGCTCCGCATTTCCTCGCTCACGGGCTTCGCCCTATAAAAACAGTCCCCTGCAAAAATGCCTGCGAGCAGGCATTTTGCCGTGTCCTGTTTTTGCATGGCTCATTGCCTACGTGCATTATACACGGAATTTGGGGGTTTGCCTAGTCTTAGAGCCAAAAACTCAAGGCGAGCTGTTCCCTGCTGTCGGTGTAGGCGACCGTACCGTCCTGCGTATGAAGGTAACGGAAAACCTGCTGCTGTTCGACCAACCGCTCATACATCTCCTGATAGATCGACGGATCGGCGCATTTTAAGGTCACGTACGGGCTGCCCTCCTTATAGGCGCGCTCGAACAGCGCCTCCGCCTTTTCCATATCCGCCTTTGTAAAGTAAGCGCCCTCCCGCACGTAATAATTCGCTTCCATGCTGACGCACCGGGGAAGGGGCACGATACGGTCCGGCCTATGCGTCTTGAAAAGCTGTTCATCCGTTACGCACAGATATTCATAATTGATCTCGGGCAGCTTCCCGCCATAGGAAAGGCCGGAGCCGCTTGCCACATAGGAGGCGTCTCCCCACGTCGCGTCCACATAATAATACTTCCCGTCTATCCGCACCATATTCCACGCATGGTTTTCCCCGCTCTCCACTTTGCCGGATACAAAGATACAGAAGATACCGGCCTTCTGGAGCAGATACTGCATGGCTTTGGCGTAGCCCTGACACACCGATCTGCCGCTAAGCAGCACAGAGCAGATATTTTGATCGTCCGCGGCGTTCTGCACATATTCCGTATGGGTGACCAGATACTCATAGATATATTTGACCTTTTCATACTCGCCGCCCGCGGGCATTCCCGCGAGGATCCCGCGCGCCTTTTCCTCAAGCCGCTCCGTCCTGTCCGCGATCTCGTCCCGATCGTATACATAGCTGCCGGAGAAGGAATTTCCCTGAAGCGAATACTGGATAAAGGTATAGCCGTCCACATAGAAGATCTCGGGGTGATCGTTCATGACGCATTGAAACACCTTTTCAAATTCCGCCTCCTGCGTCTGTCCTACCGGCACGTCTACCGCGCTTTCCAAAAGGGCGTGCAGGATCTTCACATAAAGCTCCCGCTCCTGCGGCGAGAGCTTTGTGTAGGCATAGGCCTCCTCCAAGAGCCTGTCCGCTTCCTTATTATCATTACCCTCCGGCTCTTTTGACAGCGCTGTTTCGGCCGTCTCTCCCGCAGGGCGCGCTTTTGCAACCGTTATCTCCTCTGAGAATGATTCCTCGGCTCCGTCCCCTTCCGAAAGCGGCTCTCTAGCCTCCGCCTCTCCCAAAGAAGCGCCGTCCTCCGATAAGCCCGCCTTCTTCTGCGCGGTATCCCCGGCGCGCCCGGTTCCGGCGTCTGCCTCTTCCCCGGTCAGCGTCCCGGTCGCCCCCACGGCCCGGGCCTGCGCCTGTTCCCGCGCCCGCCCTGCGCCAAAAGCGTCATACGCGCAGCCCGGCGCAGCGCCCAACAGCGCCAGCAGTACAAGTGCAAAACAGATGAACTTCTTCGTCATTTAATCACGTCCAAACTCTGAAAGAATAAGCCCCTCGTTTCGATCCAGCGTCATTCCCACGCTCCATGCATTCACAAACAAAAGCAGCGGATTCCCCTTCATGTCCCTGACCTTCTTCATATCCGACGTGCCGGTCAGCCGGTCCATGTCAATATCCCGGTTCTCGATCCAGCGGATATGCTCATACGGCAGGTTCTCCAATTTGATCTCGACATTATACTCATTTTCCAGACGGTATTTCAGCACGTCAAACTGCAGGACGCCGACCACGCCGACGATGATCTCCTCCATGCCGTAATTCAGCTCCTGAAAGATCTGGATCGCGCCCTCCTGCGCGATCTGCGTAATGCCCTTGACAAACTGCTTGCGCTTCATCGTATCGATCTGGCGCACCCGCGCAAAATGCTCCGGCGCAAAGGTCGGTATCCCCTCGTAGGCAAAGGATTCCCCCGGCGCACACACCGTATCCCCGATCGAAAAGATACCGGGGTCGAACACGCCTATGATATCGCCCGCATACGCCTCGTCTACGACCTTCCGCTCGTTCGCCATGATCTGCTGCGGCTGCGAAAGGCGCAGCGTCCTGCCGCCCTGCACATGTCTGACCTCTTTGGAAGCGTCGAACTTCCCCGAGCAGATCCGCATGAAAGCGACCCTGTCCCTGTGCGCCTTGTTCATATTCGCCTGAATCTTAAAGACAAAGGCCGAAAATTCCCGTTCTGCGGGCACGATCTCGCCGATATCGGCCCTGCGCGGCAGAGGAGGCGTCGCCATCTCAAGAAAATGCTGCAAAAAGATCTCCACGCCGAAATTGGTCAGCGCCGAGCCGAAAAATACGGGGGTCAGCTCGCCTTTCCTCACCTGCCCTAAATCAAATTCCGCGCTCGCGCCGTCGAGCAGCTCGATCTCGTCGAGCAGCCTGCCGTACAGCTCTTCTCCGACAAAGGAACGCGCCGTCTCGCCGTCTTTCAGAGCAATTTCCGTCGTTTCCCCTTCCCGGGTGCCCTTCTGCGTGTCTTCATAGGTAAGGATACAGCCCTTTTCCCGGTCGAATACGCCCTTAAAGCTCTTCCCGCTGCCGATCGGCCAGTTGACCGGGCAGGTCGCGATGCCGAGCTCCTTTTCGATCTCGTCGAGCAGCTCAAAGGTATCATTGGCGTCCCTGTCCATTTTATTGATAAAGGTAAAGATCGGGATACGGCGCATTACGCAGACTTTAAAAAGCTTGCGGGTCTGCGCCTCCACCCCCTTTGACGCGTCAATCACCATGACCGCCGAATCCGCCGCCATCAGGGTACGATAGGTATCCTCCGAGAAATCCTGATGTCCGGGCGTATCCAGAATATTGACGCAGTAGCCGCCGTATTCAAACTGCAGCACCGAAGAGGTCACGGAGATCCCCCTCTCCTTTTCGATCTCCATCCAGTCGGAAACCGCGTGGCGGGCCGTCGCCTTCCCCTTAACGCTCCCCGCCAGATTGATCGCGCCCCCGTACAGCAGAAATTTCTCCGTCAGCGTCGTCTTGCCCGCGTCCGGGTGGGAAATGATCGCAAATGTCCTTCTTCTGTTGATCTCCTGTGTATAATCCTGACTCAACTGTCCGCCCTCTCTTCTGTCAGCTTCTCTCCCAGCATGGAGCTCCCCGAAAAACGGGGCGTGATCCCGAAATAGGAAAGCACCGTCGCGCCGATATCCGCAAAGGTGTCCCTCGTGCCGAGATTGGCGGGCGCAACGTTCCTGCCATACATCAGAAACGGCGTATGCTCGCGGGAATGGTCGGTCGAGACCGTATAGCCCGGATCGCAGCCATGATCCGCCGTGATCATCAGGATATCCTCTTCCCTCATCTTTGCAAAAAATTCCGGCAGCTTTTCGTCAAAATACGTCAGCGCCTTCGCATAGCCGTCAACGTCGTTTCTGTGCCCGTACAGCATATCATAATCCACCAGATTGATAAAGCACAGGCCCTCAAAATCCCGATCCATATAGGCAAGGCTCTTTTCAATGCCGTCCGCATTCCCCTGCGTATAGACAAACTCCGTAATGCCCTTCCCGGCGAAGATATCCCGTATCTTCCCGACGCCGATCACGTCATAGCCTTCCTCCTTTAACTGATCCAGCATGGTCACGGACGGAGGCAGCAGGGAATAATCATGCCGTCTGGACGTGCGCGTATAGTTCCCGCTCTCTCCAATAAAGGGTCTGGCGATCACACGGCCCACCCCATGCTCCCCTACCAGCATGTCCCGCGCCATCTGGCAGTATTCATAGAGCCGCTCCACCGGTACGACGTCCTCGTGCGCCGCGATCTGGAACACGCTGTCCGCGGAGGTATATACGATCAGCTTCCCCGTCCTCACATGCTCGTCCCCATAATCGCGGATCACCTCCGTGCCGGAATAGGGCTTATTGCACAAAACGCCCCTGCCGGTCAGCTCACAAAAGCGGTCCAGCACCTCCTGCGGGAATCCCTCGGGATAGGTCGGCAGCGGATTCTCGGAGATGATCCCCGCGATCTCCCAATGCCCGATCGTCGTATCCTTTCCCTTCGACGCCTCTTTCATGCGCGCGCACACCGCAGACGGCTCCGCACACCTCTCGCCGCAGCTTACGCCGTCGATATTAAACAGTCCCATCTTCCGCATGTTCGGCACATGAAAATAAGGGCTGGCGGAAACGGAGGCTATGGTATTCGTCCCTTTGTCGCCATATGCCGCCGCGTCCTCCATCTCCCCGATTCCAAAGCTGTCCAGTACGATCAAAAATATCCTTTTCATTCTCATTTCCTCTTTCCGTTCCCGTATTTCCATTTATCCTGTGAAATCGTCCATTACAATCAGTTTACCACCTTTTCCCTTTATTTTCTACACTGGATAATGATATTTTCAGCCGGAGTTCCCGTTTTCCTCGTAACGATGTCCTCGATCTGCGCGCACTGGGCGTCCGTCAGCGTATCCGCCTCTACGACCACGTCCACGCCGCCCTCGCTGATACTCACGACCACGTCCTCAAAGCCCTTAGCCTCCAGCAGGATCTCCGCCGCCGTCTCCTTCTCCGCGATATCCGTAAGCTGTATCATGCCCTCGATCGCGCTCTGCTTCTGCTCGTCGGAAATGCTGCTGCTGTTGATGATATCCAGCAGGGTCTCCTTGTTTTTGGCTCTGGTCTGCTCCTTCATCAGCCTCGCGCCCGACATGCCCGTCACTCCCGTCGTGGAGGTAAATACCGCCTCGCCCGGGGAATCCTCCTGTGTCACCTCGCTCTGCGCCATTTCGCCGGACAGATAATCCTCCGCCAGCGTGATATCGTCCGTATCCAGACTTTCGATATCTCCCGCCGCGTCCTGACCCGCCGCCGTTTCGACCTCCGCCTCCTCGATATCCTCGTCTGAGATCTCAAGCGCCTCGCTCGAATAGACCTCCTGCGCCGCCGCATCCGCCGCCCCTTCCTGCGTATCCGCAGGCTGCCCGGACACCCTCATCAGTTCCTCATCGCTCAGCTTTGTTCCCGCAAAGTTGAGATATCCTGCCACCGCGATCATGATCGCTAACGCCGTGATCATGATCTGATTTTTTTTCAGTACGTTTTTCAAGTTCTTCGCCCCTTACTTTGTCATTTTCATTTTTGCTATTTTAATTTTATTCGCGTCTATATCAAATAATGCCTGAATCGCCTCGCTTATATTCCGCCGGACGTTCTCGTCGCCTCCGCCCTCCGCCATCACCGCCACGCCCCCGATCGCCGGCTGCATTTTCATGCGCACAAAGGGGACCTTATTCCCGTCCCCATCCGTGACAAACACCGTGCTCTCTTGCGCGTCCAGCTCGTTCGTGTTCCTCACGCCGCCCTGCGAATCGTTCTCCGCGATATTGGAGCGGGTCGCCGGACGATCCTTTTCCACGATCTCCTCGCCGCTTGAGCGCAGCGTGACCATCACCTTGACCCTGCCGACATTCTCCATACAGCCCAGCAGCTCCTCCAGCTCCCGCTCCAGCTCCTTTGCATAGCCGCCGTATTCTCCCGCCGCTAAAAAGGAGGCGTCCTCCGTATCCGTCTCTTTCGCCGCCGTTTCCGTTTGCCGCGTCTCTTTGCTAGTTCCGATATCCCCCGCCGCCGTACCGCTTTTGGGTTTCGCCGGAAAGCATACGATCAGCAGCAGGATCCCCGCCAATGCAAAAATAATGAACTTTTCCTTTTTTTCATTCAACGATCTTTACCTCCACGCCGTCTTCTTCCATTCCGAGAAAAGCGGCTATCCTGCTGCCAAAGGCACGCTCCCTGCGCCGCTCCTCTTCCTCCCCGTCACTTTTCCCCATCACTTCGATCTTATCCACAGTGATTGTGGAAATCCCGGTGTTTTTCGGCCTTAATATAACAAATAAGCGGCTTTCTCCCTCTTGCACAACGCTCCCGTTTTCTAAAACTCCCTTTAATTTCACGCTTTCTACGCAGTATTCGGTATCAGACAGAGAATTATTTAATTTACTTTTAATTTCCTCTTCCATTGTGAACAAATACGTCTGCACGGGCGTGTTTTCTTCCTCGTTTCCCTGCGCCGCGGCCTCCTCCAGACGCTCCGTATACGCCGCAAGCGCCGCCTGATACTGCCCGCCGATACCGCTTTTCAGCCATTCCAGCATGGGAAGCGCCAAAATAACAGCCGTCATGATTCCTGCCAGAAAGCGGAAATATTTTTCATAGGAAGGGTTCGGGCGGAAATGGATCACCGCCTGCGCCAGTATCATAAAGACGGCCGCCCGCTTTATGATCGTCATGATCAATTCCTGCATGTTCAATATCCCCTGTTCGCCGTCGCCGCGACCGCTATCGTGATCAGAAACAGACCGCTCGCCGTAAGCAGGATACGCAGCACCAAAAGGCTCCCTTCCCCTACGCGGTCCATACAGGAAGTGATCCGCTTATCGCTGAAGATCCCGATAAACGCCGCCGAAGCCTTCAGCATCATCGCCAAGAGCCATATCTTTGCCACCGGGAACGCGCAGAGCGCAACGAGCAGCAGGATCGCCAGCGCCCCCGCGCTGTTGCGGATCAAAACGGCCGAGCCGAGCACCATTTCCGCCACGCTGTCGCTGATATTCCCAATCCCCGGTATCAGCGATATCGTCTTTTGGACGGCCGACATTTTCATGGAAGCGATCACCGGCAGGATCATCGTCTGCAAAAGGCCGATCCCCGTGACCACCGCAAACGAGAGCTTCAGCAGATATCCGGCCGCCTTTTTGATCAGATCAAGCTGCATATTCAGCCGTTCCTCCGTCCACAGGCCGTTCATAAAGGCCAGAAAGATATAGATCCTAACCAGCGGCATTAGAAGCGCCGAAAGCGCGCTCTCCACCCCGTAGATCAGGGCTAGGATCATCTGATACCCCAAAAGGGCCGTCGATACGCCGCCCGCCGCCCCCACCGCGAGAAAATATACCGGCATGAACAGCTTCATAAAAAGGAGCATATCCCCGATCATCGTCTGCGCCGTGTCCGCGACCACGCCAAAGATCCTCATCAATACCAAAAGCAGAAACAGATAGACGAAATAAAAGCCGATATCCGCGATCTGCTTATTTTCAAACAGTTCCGTCAGATTCACCAAAAGCGAGGAGAGCAGGCCGATACAGATCAGCATTGCGGCGATCTGCAGAAGGCTTTCGCATTCTCCCCAAAAGCTCTGCATACCGCCCTGAAAAAGCATTTTCATAACATCTATTATCTTTCCCTGTGCCAGCAGGCCGAACAATTCCGAAAGGTCGAGCTGATATCCCGGAAACAATCCGCTTATCTCATCGTTTAACCCTCTCATTTCCTTTGCCAGATCTACCATAGGTCAGCTCCCAAAATTCTGGATCGTCTCAATGACAGACAGCAGGATCGGCAGGCCGGTCAAAAGCACCATCACTTTTCCGAAGATCTCTATCTGCCCTCCGACCGCGCTATACCCGGCATCCTTGCAGATACCCGCGCAAAATTCGCAGATATACGCGATCCCCGCCACCTTCAGCAAAATAGCCAGAAAGCCGCCGTCCGCGCCGGCCAGAACGCGGAGCGTGCGGATCTCGTCCATAAAAAGGGCAAGATTTTGCACGGTATGCCAAAACACGATAAGCCCCGTCACAATCCCGATAAAAATCCCATATTCCGCCTTTACCGTCTTAAAACAGACGGCGAGCAGCACGCCCGTCACACCGATCGCCCCGATCCTGATGATCTCCATATCCGCCTCCGCAAATCAGATCCCGCCACCCCGCGCCGGAGCATACGCCCCATGCCAGAGCATACGCACTTCTGCCGGATCACACGCCCCATACCAGAGCATACGCACTTCTGCCGGATCAAATCCTCTCCTGCCGCCCCGGCTATAACTGAAACAATTCCTGAATGCTGACAAACAGATCGTAAATATAGGGGACGATCCACATCAGCACCAGTACCAGTCCGGCCAGACTGACTAAAAAAGCATGTTCATCCCTTCCGCTATGCTTTAAGATCTGGCTCATGATCGTTACCAAGATCCCTACCGCTGCGATCCTGAAAATCAGACTTACGTCCATTCCTTCCTCCCTGCCGCTGTTTTCTATCAGCCTATACCAACAGGACGGCCGCCAGCAGGCCTCCCATAACGCCTAAGCTCACCGCCATCTTTTCCCGCTCCGCCATATGCGTCTCCATCTCCCGTATCCGTTCTTCCAGAGCGCTCATCTGCGCCGATACCGCCCGCTTTTGCAGCTCGATATCCGCGTATCCCAGACTCCGCGCAAATTCCGCCAGCAAATCCATGTCCCCTTTTTTCAGCGGGAGTCCAGAAAGGCATTGCTTAGCCGTATCCTGCCAGATCTGCGGGAAGGGCTTCCCCGTATTTTTCTGCGTCTCCTCATACGCCTCATGCAGCATATCGGAAAACGGGGGACGCATAGACTCCTGCGCCATTCTGCACGCCTCCGGGAAGGCCGCGCTGCAGTAAGCGATCTGACTGTAAAGCAGCTCATACATCCGTTTCATCTCATGCAGACAGGCGAGCCTTTTCCGCATGTCGCTGCAAAAACAGACGCTATAGCCCCCTGTCCCTATCAGCAGCAGGCAGACGCCTACTATCCGCAGCATAAACGGTACTCCTCATCATATATCCCTTCGATGACGCATTTCCCCCTTTTTTTGCCTAACAGGATAAAACGCCGAAACTCCCTCTGCGCGAGCAGCTCCCTCATATGGGCTTTCTCCCTGATCTCCTCTATGCTGCCGCCGTGCGCCGTCACGATCAGGCTGCTGCCGCAGCGCAGCACTTGGAGCAAAGCATGTACATCCTCCCGATCCCCGATCTCGTCCACCGCCACTACCTGCGGCGCCATCGAACGGATGAGCATCATCATGCCCGCCGCTTTGGGACAGCCGTCCAATACGTCCGTGCGGATCCCGACGTCGTTCTGCGCGACCCCCAGATAACAGCCCGCGATCTCCGAGCGTTCATCTACCACGCCGACGCACCTGCCCGCGCCGTAGGCATTCCCGTCGGAAACCTGCCGCACGATATCCCGCAGCATGGTCGTCTTCCCGCAGCCCGGCGGGGATACGATCATTCCGCTCAAAAACCGCCCGTCCTGATAGAGAAACGGGAGCGCCTTATCCGCCGCGCCCCTGACCTCGTGGGCGATTCGGATATTCAGGCAGGAAATGTGCTTGAGCGTTCGGATCCTTCCGTCCTGATCGAGCACGACCTGTCCTGCCACGCCGACCCGATGTCCGCCCGGCACGGTCAGAAACCCCTGCCGCAGCTCCTCTTCAAACGCATAAACGGAATACTGGCAGATATGTTTAAGGATCGCTTCTATCTGTGCCGCGCTGACGCAAAGCGCCTCCCCTCTCCGCTCCGTAAAGCCGCCGTCCCGCCTTAAAAAGCATTCCCTATGCCCCAGCTGCAATATCACCGGCCTGTCTGTCCGCAGCCGGATCTCCTGCAGAAAAGCGGCCTGTCCGGCAGTCTGCCGCCAGATATTTCTGAAAGGATCGGGAAACAATCCCAGTATTTCCTCGGCACTTGTCATACCGCTCACCTCTTTATCTCAATATATGAAAGGAAATCCGGGTTATGACAGATTTTATTGTATACAAAAAAATACAATTTCTTTGGAAATTCACTGGACAGAAAAAAACAGAAGTGGTATGATAATCATAACATAAATGATAATCATTACTATTATTAAAAGGAGTGATCGATATGGCACAGACAAACGCGGCACAGGTCAACAATCTTGTATCCTTACTGGACGGATACGCGACAAAGGGCGGACATCATCTGAATGTCAATGTCCTTAACCGGGACACCCTTCTCGATGCACAGAAGCATCCGGAAAACTATCCGCAGCTCACGATCCGGGTATCGGGATACGCGGTAAACTTTATCAAGCTCACGCCGGAGCAGCAGGCCGACGTGATCTCCAGAACCTTCCACGAATCCATCTGACAAAAGGCAAGGCAGGGCCGTATCCCCAAAACGGATACGGCCCTGTTTCTATTTCTGATCCTGTTAAACTTTTATCAAAAACGGAGCACAGCTGCAGCCCTTCCTGCGCTCCTATAGCGCAGATACGCAGACCGGCGGATGCCTATCGCTTTCGCAGCCTTGCACGCACGACGATCTCTACCCCAAGCGCAAAGACGACCAGCGCGCCCGCAAGCAGCTGGGAAACCGCAAGGGAGGTATGCGGAAGCAGAAGCTGATCTGTCCGCAGCCCCTCGATCACGCACCGGCCCAGCCCATAGCCGCCCAGATACAGCAGAGCCGTCTCCCCCGTAAACCGCTTGTGCCTGCGATACAAAAGCAGCAGGCAGAAAATAAACAGATTCCACATACTTTCATAAAGAAAGGTCGGATGCACCTGAATATAGTTCGTCCCCTCCAAAATATGCGCAGAGAGGGAAGCCGAGATATCCCCGGGACGCACCGCGTCGATCGGCAGACGCATGGCAAACAGGCAGTCCGTGTACTGGCCGAACGCCTCGCGGTTCATAAAATTCCCCCAGCGTCCGATACTCTGCCCTAAGATCAGTCCCATAACGCCCGTATCGCACAAAAGGAGAAAGGGCAGCTTCTTGATACGGGAATACACGAAAGCCGTCAAAAAAGCCGCGATCACCGCTCCGTAGATCGCCAGTCCGCCCTGACGCAGATTAAAGATATCCAAAAGATGACCTTTGTACTGCTCCCATGAAAACGCGACATAGTAAACGCGCGCGCCCACGATACAGATAAAGATCTCATACAGGGCAAAATCCCAGTAAAGCTCCGGATCCTGTCCGCTGACTTTGGCCTCATGCACCGCCATCAGCACGCCCGCGAGCACGCCAATACCGATGATCATGCCGTAATATGCGATCGGGAATCCAAAGACAGAGATCGTTTTCGGCACATGCTCCAGATAGATATTCAAATGCGGGAACGCGATGTCCCAGACGTCCATGATCTCCTTCATTCTGTCCTTCCTCTCCTGCCCCTCCTGCCGCAACGCTCACGCTTATGCAGAAGCGGCTATATCCTGCCCTGTCTGACAAAGCGCTAAGACCCACGGGCGAGTCTTGAAATGTCTTTATACATTAAAGCGGAACAAGATCACATCTCCGTCCTGAACCACATAATCCTTGCCCTCCATACCGACAAGCCCTTTTTCCCGCGCCGCGGCAAGAGAACCCTGCTCTAAAAGATCCTTATAGTTTACGACTTCCGCCTTAATAAAACCCCGTTCAAAATCCGTATGGATCTTTCCCGCCGCCTGCGGCGCTTTCGTCCCGATCTTGATCGTCCATGCGCGCGTCTCGTCCTCTCCCGCCGTCAAAAAGCTCATAAGCCCCAGCAGGCGGTAGCTCGCCCGTATCAGCTTTTCAAGACCCGATTCCTTCAGACCCAGATCCTCCAAAAACATCGCCTTCTCGTCCTCGTCCAGCTCGGCGATCTCCTGCTCGATCTGCGCGCAGATCACAAATACCTCGCTGCCCGTTTCCTCCGCGAAGCCGCGTACCGCCTGTACGCCGCTGTTGCACGCGCCGTCGTCCGCCAGATCGTCCTCCCCCACATTGGCGGCGAAGATAACGGGCTTGGCCGTCAGCAGGTTATAATTTCCAAAATACGCCTGATCGTCCTCGTCCTCTCCCACATCAAAGCTGAGCGCCAGCTTCCCGTCTTCCAAATGCGCTTTCAGACGGTTTAACAGCTCCAGTTCCTTCGCCTGCGCCTTATCCATTCTGGCGCCCTTCGCCACCTTCGCGATCCTTCTTTCCAGAATCTCAAGGTCGGAAAAGATCAGCTCCAAATTAATCGTTTCAATATCTCTGAGCGGATCGATACTGCCGTCCACATGCACGACGTTCTCATCTTCAAAGCAGCGGACGACATGCACGATGGCATCCACCTCACGGATATTGCTGAGGAACTGGTTCCCCAGCCCCTCCCCTTTTGAAGCGCCTTTCACCAGTCCCGCGATATCGACAAATTCTATGACCGCCGGCGTCACCTTTTTGGAATGGTACATCTCCCCCAAAAGCCGCAGGCGCTCGTCCGGCACCGACACGATCCCGATATTGGGGTCGATCGTGCAGAAGGGATAATTTGCCGATTCCGCGCCCGCCTTTGTCAGCGAATTAAATAATGTGCTTTTTCCCACGTTGGGCAGTCCTACGATTCCGAGTTTCATTTTATCCTATATCCTCCCAAAAACTTGATTTTACGCGCTTTTTAAATCAGGGTTCATAGATTCCCTTATATCGTGATTTTGCATCCGTTTCTATATACTACCATATTATCCGGCATTTTTCCAGAAAAATATAGCGGGCTGCTTTTTCCTCTGATTTCAAAAATAAAATCCTTCATTGTATCACTCTTCTTTCCGCAGGCAGGGTTTATGTTCCTGCCGATTTTGATACAAGCAGAAAAAGCCCTCTCCGGCGCAGAAGTGCCGAAAAGACTTGAAATAAAGGGCTTCCGAGGTCAACAGCCGACTTCGGAAGCCCTTACTATTATGCGGTTATCGCGGTGCTGGCGGACAGATGTAACCCGCTGCCAGAGCCCTTTGGTGTATGGGAAAAGAAATAATTAAAAGGTGCAGGAAAGTAAGAATTACGACTAGAAAGCTTAAAAGAAAAATCCATCCTCTTTATTTTCAAGGGTGGCTCTGATCCTTTGAAGCCCGGCTTCTACCCTTTCAAACAGTGTTTCAATACCCAAATTACGAATAATTTTTCTTTTATCATCCCCGTCTACTATAGCGGATTCTTGATTTTGAAGCATGATGGCGCAATACTTAAGATCAATGACCTTCATTGCTCTTGCACGGAGCAGGATTTCTTCTTTAACCTTTTCAATATACTCTTCATCCTCTGTATCAAAATAGCCTTTTAAATAAGCATTCAAAAGTTCATAATTCTGATTTTTAGTCAGTCCATTAAATTCAGATACAAAATCTTCTTCCGGATGATCTTCCACCGCCCCTATAACAGGTTGAGCGAACGATACAAGATCAAAAATCGGATGACCGTATCCTGAAGCTGAATTTCCTGAAAATGCCATATCTAAATATAACGACCCATCCTTCTGAATCAATACATTTCCGGGATGGAGATCACCATGAACAAAAGTATTTGATTCAGGTATCACTTCAAAAAGATGTCGTATCATTTTATAATCATCTTCATCAAAGATATCTTTAGCACGATCAATTTTAGCTAATTGTAATTGTTTTATATCATCAAAAGTATCATCAATAACCGTATTGTTGACGAGGCGAGTAAATTTACCGAGTTCTTTTCCCAGTTCTTCTATTTTATCCTGATTCTCCTGAAGTTTATTCATATATGATTGAGAATTTAATAATTCATAGATGATCCCATATTGATTCCCTACTTTGACTACGTCATAAGAAATAGCTGTAGGAATACCTAAAAGAAAAGCTTTTTGAGAAGTATCTCTTTCTTTCTGAATATTTTCAAGTGGAATCATTTCGTCGATGACCTTAAGGATTGTTTCATCGTCAAGACGATAAACAGTTCCGTGAAAGCCAGCTCCTATTTTTTCAAGTCCGTCAACAGAAAATTCTCTCATTTTCTTAGATTCAACAGAAAATTCACTCTTTTTCCTAAATATAGGAATCAAAGTTGTCATTCCTGTTATTTCTAAGATTTCATAAACTTCTGACGGCGTATTCTCAATTCTCAGATCAGCATAAGTCTTTAAGAGCTTTATTAAGATACGAATTCCCGCGCTAGAAATAAACTCAAGATCATTAAAATCCAAAATTAGTGAATCGAATTTATTGGCTGCGAGTATTTCATTTATATCCGTTTCAATTTCTGGAGCAGTATTTGTATTAACTCTGCCTTCTATTCCTAATCTTAGAATACCGTCTTTATTTGATAGAAGTCTGCTGCCCCCCCGATTCACTGGATTCTAAAGAATTTATTGAATTATCTTCTTTCTTTATCTCCTGTTCTTCAGGCAGGTTTTTCTTTTCTTTTAACATAGTTTAAACTCCTCGTATTATAAAGTAGTAGTGTTTATAGACCCTCTCCAAGGTCTGTGTGCTATACTGTTTAAGATACTATGGA
>CANQTG010000009.1 GCA_947626715.1 uncultured Lachnospiraceae bacterium
ACGATAATGAATACTTAAAAGACCATGCATTACTAAAAAATAATGATTGGGATGCCTTTGTTGTAGAAATTAAGACCAAAAACAGATTCCATTCAAAACTAATTAATTTTGATATTTTAGAGAAATATTGCTCATTTATTAGGAAAACATATAAAGCGGGAAGCTTGTTTTACCGTGCAAGGATATCTGACCAATCAGGATATCCTGTAAGTGAAATGTCTGCCCCTCCAGCTGGAAGGAGTTCAGAAGGAAGAGCTAATGCACGAGGTATTACTTGCCTTTATTTAGCTAGTGATATTGATACTACTTTGCATGAAGTTCGTGCCGGAGTATTTGATTATGTAAGTGTCGGTACGTTTCGGTTAATAAAAGACATCACGGTGGTTGATCTTAGAGCCATTACCCAAATTAGTCCATTTGTTGAGGGACTAGAATATTTGGATCATGCAATAAACAAACAACATCTTGAAAAAATCAATACTGAAATGAGCAAATCTTTGCGCAGAAGTGATAGCACATTAGATTATGTACCTACGCAGTATATTGTTGATTTTATCAAAAGCATTGATCATAACGGTGTACAGGAATATGATGGTATTGAGTACAATAGCACCACTAATCCGGGAGGATATAATCTTGCCATTTTCAACCCAGCTTTGTTTGAATGTATTACAGTCGATGTCTACGATATAGAAAAGCTGCAATATACGTCAAAAAAGATAGTATAAATACCAAGAATATAATTCTATTTAATCCTGCCAATACTCGTCGAACCTATGTCAATCCTTCCGCCGCTCAAGCGGGTGCTTGAGTTTCCGTACTTTACAATAAGATAAAGAGGAAACGGCTCTTAGAGATGTCCCGTTGTCATTATTTTACTATGCCATACAGAAAACTGAAAAATAAGAGTACTTAAATAAGCCCTGCCGCCGGGCATACAGGGAATATTCCGTTTTATCTGATTCAGATGATCAGTTTCAGACAAAGCTGACGGTATGCGGGACGCCACGTCTTAAACCAGAGCCTGACGCTCTCTGTATGATGGAAACTTTTAAGGCGTTTGTTTCCGGTTTCATGGAGATATGGGCCAGAAATGCCATGCATAAGGTGGTATAAAAATTCAAGGCGTTGATGGCGGCAAGTCTGCGCACCCGGAAATCCTCAAACCGGAACATCTGCTTTTTGCAGCGGAAATATTCCTCAATGCGCCATCTGGAAAAATACAGCTTTGCGATCCGGATGACATCTTCCTTTGCTTCGGTGTCAGTGTAAACGCATTATCTCCCGGCTCTGCTTTAAACCTATCGAATTCGATAGGTTTAAACTTGGGATTATGGATTTGTTCCCATAACGCCGCCTCGCCGCGAATCGTTATGCGGTTATTTTTTCCATTCTGCAATACAGATAGCCGCCGCCGTTTTCCGTTCTGCTCCCCTGCGCAGCCTGTCTTTCACGATCCGGCAGAGCAGGCCGCGCCACTCATCCCGCGCTTCCAGTACCGTCTCCATTCCGCTCTGCTGCGGCAGCGCAAACAGCATTTCCGCCCAGCGCTCGATCTTTTTCTCCGGCAGGGAGCGCAGCCGTCGGCTGAGCGCCGTCCCTAAAATCCGGTGTCCCCGGTACACATCTCTGACCCGGACAAAACACCCGTCCCGTATGAGCCAAGAAAAGGCGTTGTGCTGAAATATGCTGAAGGCACGGCTCTCCACGACCTCGCATTCCGCTCCTTCCTCCAAAAGCAGGCCCACCCATGAAGAATGCGGGACGATCTTGCAGATACGCCCCTTCATATCCTGCCGCACCTCCTCGCTGCACAGGCCGCCGCAAAAGCCCGGCCCGTCCAGATCATAGACCTTACGGATCCGCTCCCGTATCTCCCGTCTGCAATGCGCCGCCGCATATACCGCCAGATTTCCGCCCTTTGAATGCCCGCCCACATACAGCGCGCCCCGGCACAGCGTCCCCACACGGTTTACATACGCCGCGCTCAGCTCCTGACTTTTCACAGGCATCCGGTAAAGCATTGCAAGATCCTCCCGCCAGCCCGCCAGCGTCTCATCCGTTCCCCGAAACGCGATATAAACCGAACCGTCCTCCAGAAAACAGCTCACAGCGGCAAACTGTGAACGCTCCCTTCGGTCGATTCGGTTTACATAAAAATTCACCCTCATTGTCCCAAAACGGCGGCTGGCGCGCAGCGTATCAAAAAGCGGGCCGTCCATTTTGGCATACATATCATCGGCAAGGAGCGCGGCGCGCCCCTTTTTCTCCGCGATCTCTTCCAGCGTGACCCAAGCTCCCAAGTCCTCGCACGAGGCGGCGTTTTCCAACGCGCAGCGAACCGCCCGCCTCTCTATGGGCTCCGGCGCGTTCCCCAACGCAAGCCCGCACACAGCGCCGTCGAGCTTTAGATAAGAAAACTGTGCGAGCGCAAGGCCGTCCGCCTCGCAAAAGGGACGTTCCAGCAGGGAATATTCCCCGTATTCCCGGATATAGTCGATCACATTGCCCATGCCGCTCCTTAAAATTTCGCCCGAATCGAACCGATGTGCCTTAGCAGTACGGAAATACTGCCGTCGCTCTCCGTGATAAATTCCACGCGGCTGTTATCCTTATATTGATCCATCGGGATCTTTAATTCGATTCCTGTGTCAGTTAAAAGATGCTGCGTCTGATACTTCTTGACAGTTGTGTCATTTTTAGGAGACACCTCTTCCTTTACCATGTCATATCTTTCCATCTGATCCTGAAACTTCGTCTGCAGGTCTTCCTCTGGAAAGATCTTCTGCGCGATCTCCTCTACCACAAAGCCGCCGTTTTCCGCAAGCTCCTCCGCAAGAATGCTCTTCGCACGCATCTGGTGTTCGTAGCGTTCATATTCTTCGTAATTTTCCTTCTGGATATTCTCCACCGCTCTGGTAACAATATCCAGCTTCGTTCTGGGCGATAAACGGCTGTTGCACTTCAGGAACAGAAAAGAGAAATAATTCGTCTTTTCCCCGTTGATCTCATATTTTTTCTCGATCACCCGCACCGCGAGCGTATCAAGATCGACGACCGCCGCCTCCTGCAGACGCTGGGATTCCGCCGGGAGCGTCGCCCGGTAACGGATGATCTCGTTGTGGTTTCCCTCCCCTTCCGGCAGCGTGCGGTGCGTGTACGAGGTCTTAAAGTTCATCTTTAAGAACGCCAGAAATTCCTTCCCGTCCGCCCCAAAGCGGACGACGACCAGATCGGCCGGCGGGATCTCGATATTACTGTTCATGATATCGTAAAGCAGCTCCGCCGCCTGCCTGCTCAGCGCTATAAAATCCTCTTCCTCATATGCCGCGAGCAGCCTGTAGAGCTCCGACTGCTCCCTATAAAATTCGCAGTCCTTCCCGTCATCCCCCGCCATGAGCTTATAGATATGCTCCCGCAGAAACTGCGCAAAATCCGAGCCGAACTCGATCTCACTGTCCGATAAGACCGGCAGCCCCACAGTCGAATCCAAAATATGTACGATCACCCGCTTTATCCGAATGTCCTCTTTCTGCATACCGTTCCCTCCCTGCGTCCTTTTCTCCTTTGCGCCGCCGCTTTGTCCCTCTCAATCCTACCGCCTCCGGCGTTTTTCCATCGTCAGCGGACGGAATATCGTTTTTCTGCCGATAAAGCCCGTGATACGCACCAAAATGATCCCCGGCAGAATGCCGATGCTGTCGATCGCCACATCGCGGGCGGACGCGCCCCGCCCCGACACAAAGGACTGGTGGTACTCGTCAAGTCCGGCAAAGGAAACGCAGAATATCCCCGCCGACAATACCAGCCAGATCCCGCGGACTCCGTAAACATACAGCGGGAAGGCCACCGTTACGGCGAGCACAAAATATTCCGTCATGTGCGCCGTTTTACGGACATAATGATGGATCCGTTCCGTATAATGCTCGATCCGTTCCTCGCTCCAATCCTTCTCCAGCACCTCCTCCGCCAAAACGACGATCTTATGGCTGACCTTTCGGCTGAGCTGCGCGGAAGAAGCGCCGTCCTGCGATGAAAAGCTGAAGATCAGATACATCACAACGAGCGCCGGCAGAAAGGATAACGGCTTTAACAGATAACGCAGTAATTTTTTCATAAAAAGTCCAAAATATCTCATAGTTTTGATTCTAACGGGTTTCTCTTATCCGCGCAATTCTTTTTTTATTTAATTTTTATTAAATTATTGCAATTTTTGCCGAAATATTGTGTAATAGTAGGTAGAAAAAGCGGGTAGGGAGAATACTGCGCATCGTAAGGAGTGAGCACCATGGGAGTCATATTAAAAGGACTGCAGAGTGTCCTGATCGCACTTGGAATCATCGCCGTTGTCGGGACGGGAGTTATCATATATTACAACACAGTCAAGCCCGAAGACGAGACGGCGGAGACCGAGACGGTAGAAGCCCCCGCGCAGCCCGGCGGAGAGGACAGTATCTCTTCCGCAGAGGCCGGCACGACAGATACTTCCGCAGAAGAAGCCCCCGCGGATACCGCCGCCGAGGAGGAAGCGGCCGCGGATCTTTCCAATTCAAACGATAATGCAGATCCGTCCGATCCATCGGGGCAGGACGGCCATATCCACAGCTATACCAAGACCGTGCTGCGGGAAGCGACCTGCACGCAGACCGGCGAGGTACAGTATGTCTGCTATCTCGACGGATACAGCTATACGGAGGAGACCCCCATGCTCGCCCACACGCCCGGCGAATGGGTCACGATCAGAAGCGCGACGGAGACACAGACGGGACTGCGCCAGCGCTCCTGCACGATATGCGGAAGGGTCGTAGAGGAAGAAACGCTCCCCATGCTCCCCTCTACAAGCTCCTCTTCCAATAACAACAGCAATAACAATAAAAATAGCAGCACCGACAATCATACGCATTCCTATACCTATGAGATCACGCAGGAGGCGACCTGCACGGAGGCCGGCGAAAAGGAATATACCTGCGTCACCTGCGGCAGCACCTTTACGACCAAGATCCCGGCTACCAACCACCCCAGCCGCAAAACGGTCCGCACGGAGGGCGACTGCGCAAATCCCGGCAAGATCGAGGTCATCTGCAATCTCTGCGACGCCGTGATCTCATCCGAAACGCTTACCTATGAGCACGACTGGGGCTCATGGCAGACGACGACGGAAGCGACGACCACTTCAAAGGGCGTTAAAACGAGAACCTGTAAGAAGTGCGGGGAAACGGAGACAAAGAGCATTTCCAGACTTTCCTCCAATTCCAGCAGCGGTACGAGCAGCAGTACCAGTACGGGCAGCGGAACGAGTACGGGCACAGGCACGAGCACCGGAACGGGAACAAGCACAAGTACGGGGAGCGGCACCGCCTCCCATACGCACACCTACACGTCCGCGATCACGACTCCGGCGACCTGCACGGAAGCCGGCGTAACGACCTATACCTGCAGCACCTGCGGCAATACCTATACCGAAGCCGCTCCCGCGGCGCTCGGGCACAGGGCCAGCGGCACATGGGTCACGACGATTCAGGCGACGACCGACCACGAGGGAGAACAGGTACAATACTGCTCGCGCTGCCACGCTGTCGCAGAAACGCAGACGATCGCTAAGCTCGAACCGGTGCATACGCACAATTATTCCAAGATCGTTACCACAAGGGAGGCCACCTGCACCAGAACGGGCACCGTAATGCATATCTGCCCGGACGACGGCGCAAGCTACACGTCCCAGACAGACGCTCTCGGACATGATTATAAGACGGTAAGGACCGAAACCGAACAATACGAAGAGTGCACCCGCTGCGGCAATATCATAAACCGCGTATCGCTTTCCTCCCCGTAATACCGTGATACCGGATGGGAAATGTTATCTAAGCAAAGAAAGGGGACTGCGGCAGAACCTCCCGTTGTGAAAAACGAAGTTCTGCAGCAATCCCCTTTTTCTTTCAAAGCGCCGCCTAAACTGCCGGATAGGCGCCCGCGCTTTCGTGCGCCCGCAGCCTATGCCAGCTTGCTCTTTGCGATCCCCGCCAGCTTTGCAAAGCCTTCCGCATCGCTGACCGCCATCTCTGCCAGCATTTTTCTGTTGATATCGATCCCTGCCAGCTTTAATCCGTGCATAAACTTGCTGTAGGAAAGATCGTTCAGACGAGCCGCCGCATTGATACGGGCGATCCACAGGCGTCTGAACTGGCGCTTTCTTTCCTTTCTGCCCGCATAGGAAGAGGTAAGCGCTCTCATCACAGACTGCTTTGCCACTCTGTACTGTTTCGATCTCGCGCCCCTGTAGCCCTTTGCAAGCTTTAAGATTCTATTATGTTTTTTCTTTGCGTTTAAACCGCCTTTCACTCTTGCCATGTCTGATATCCTCCTTGCGACCTATAAATACGGTAAAATCTTCTTCATATTCTTAACGTTCGTGCTGTCTGTCATTGCCGCCTTTCTGAGATTTCTCTTTCTCTTGGTGGATTTCTTTGTTAAGATATGGCTTTTGTAGGCTTTCGCTCTCTTTAATTTCCCTGTTCCGGTCAATTTAAAACGTTTTGCTGCCGCCCTGCTTGTCTTCATTTTTGGCATAGCTACATTCCTCCAATCATTCTGTCATTCCATTCTCTATTTTAACTGTACGAATTAACGTTTTTCAGTTAAAAACATTGTCATGCTCCTGCCCTCTACCTTAGGCGCTTTTTCTATTACCGCGATATCGGAGAGCTCCTGCGCGATATCGTCCAAGATATGCTTGCTGTTCGCCATGTGCGCCATCTCGCGCCCCCGAAAGCGCAGCGTCACCTTTACCTTATCGCCCTTTGTCAAAAATCTCCGCGCGGCGTTGATCTTGGTATTTAAGTCGTTGGTATCAATATTCGGGGAAAGACGTATCTCCTTTACGTCGATGATCTTCTGTTTCTTTCTGGCTTCCTTTTCTTTCCTCGTCTGTTCATACCGGAACTTGCCGTAATCCACGATTTTACATACCGGAGGCTTTGCTGTCGGCGCGATCTTGACCAGATCCAATCCCGCCTCTTCCGCAAGGCGCATGGCCTCTCTCGAGGACATGATCCCGAGCTGTTCGCCGTCCTCTCCAATGACACGTACTTCCCTGTCCCTAATCTGTTCGTTAATCATTAAATCGCTAATGGTTTTTACCTCCTAATGAAAAAAGTGGATAGCATAACTATCCACTCCAATCTCCGCGTACACAATACCGATAGGGTATCCTGTATCAGAACCAAAACGCCTGAAGCACGGCAGCCGCAGGGTGAGAGTGGATACTCTGCTTGATTGTTCTGTATCATACCTGCATACTATAACATATCCGGGCGCGGCTGTCAAAGGGTTTTGTGAAAAATTTTACGACATCTTTCCCCGCTTCCCGACCACGAGCTTGCGCAGCATATCGACGGGTATGACGAGGACAGCGAGCAGCATTGATACGAAAAGCGCCCGCATATTTAAGGTCGTGGTGCCGAACACCCCGCCTCCGATCTCAATGATGAGCGTCTGCAGCGCAAAGACGGCTCCCATCACAAGGATAAAATTCTTATTCTCCCCGATATGCTCAAACAGATTGAAGCGTTCCGTTCTCGTATTTAAGCTGTTAAAGATGATCGAATAGATGAAGAAGGCAAACATAAAGGTCCTTTTATACAGCTCGGGATCGCCGCAGCCCGCGGGCGTGACAAAATCCGTTATCCCGCCGACATTTTCAAGGATCAGAACCGCCCCCAGCGTGATAAATACGGAGCTGACGCCGATCGCGGACTTGATATACGCGGTCAGGATATTATCCGTTCTCTTTGCGGGCTTTTCCTTCATGTATCTGTCAAGGACCGGTTCTTTGCCAAAGGCCATAGCCGCCAGCGTGTCCATGATCAGATTGATCCACAGGATCTGTACGATGGAGAACGGTTCCGTCCAGCCCAGCAGCGGCGCGATGATATTGATCAACAGCGTGCTGATATTTACCGTAAGCTGGAAGATCAGAAACTTTCCTACGGATCTTGCCATTGTCCGGCTGTTCAATACGCAGTCCTTAATCGAGGTCAGGCTGTTATTGAGGATCACCACGTCGCCCGCCTCCTGCGCGACCGCGGTCCCGTCGCCCATAGCAAAGCCCACGTCCGCCTGCTTTAAGGCGGGCGCGTCGTTGACGCCGTCTCCCGTCATGCCGCAGACATTTTCCAGAGACTGGGAAAGCAAAACCAGCCTTCTTTTATCTAAGGGCTTCGCCCGGCTGACGACCCTGAGCGCAGGCAGCTTTTCCTTCAGTTCCTCATCCGGCATTTTTTCGAGCTTTTCATGCGTCAGGACAACATCGCTTTCCTCATCCTTCAGGATACCGGCCTCTCTTGCGATCGCAGACGCCGTCTCCTCCGCGTCTCCCGTTACCATGACGACCTGTATGCCCGCGTCGTTTAAGATCTTGACCGTCTCCACCGCGTCCGTCCTTACATTATCCCGCAGACACAGGATCGCCATCAAAACGGTCTGCGGCCCGCTTATCTTCGCCACGGCTAACAGCTTCATGGTGCGGCCTGCTTCTGCCTCCATCTGCTTCTCCAGAGCCCTCCTGTTCTCCGGGCCAAACTCCCTTAGATCGCCGTTTGGAAGCATATAGTGCGTCAGCCTGCCTAAGATATTTTCAGACGCGCCCTTCCAGTATACCGTACCGTCCTTCATCTGCGCGGTCGCGCACTTTTTTTCGGAGTCGAACCCGCTGACGGAAAGCACCTTATCCCGAGCGTTCCCGAGATCGCCGCAGCCGTTGTTTACGGCATAGGTCAGCAGCGCGCGATCCATATTGTTGCTCCCAATCGCTTTCCCTTCGGAGATCTTGGCGAGATTGTTCAGCACGATCGCTTCCATAAACTCCCGGTCCAGCAGATGAGGGACAATGCTGCCGTCGCCGAGGATAAATTCGACGAGCGAGAGATTCCCCTCCGTGATCGTCCCCGTCTTATCGCTGAACAGCACATTCATATAGGCGCAGTCCGAGAACGCGGCCTTATGACTGACAAGTATGCTCTTTTTATACATGGATTCCGTATTCATGGACTGCACCAGACTATTCATCATCGGAAGCCCCTCCGGCACCGCCATGATGATGATGGAAGCCATCAGCATAACGGCCTCCGCAAGCAGCAATAGGAAAAAGACCGGCGTAAGCGCCCGATCCGCGCGCAGGATCGTAAGGACCGCCTGCAGGATCCCGGCGGCCACAGCCGCGGAAAAGCCCAGCTTCCCGATACCGGACGCCACGGCCTCCAGCTTGAGCGTGGAGGTATCCTTTCTTTCCTCCTGCGTATTCTCCGTAAGCGCCTTGTTGATCTTGCCCAGCTCGGAAGCGTCCCCGATCACGGTCGCTACCATATATCCTTCCCCGCTCGTCACCACAGAGCCCATGAACAATTTGCAGCCCGACGCGTAATCCGTAGAGTCGGCCTCTTCCATAGAATCCGCGGGCGATTTGGATTCCTCTCTCGATTCCCCGTTCAAGGCCGCCTGCGATACCTTGATATTTCCCGCAAAGAGCAGTCCGTCCGCCGGAACCTTATCGCCCGACTGGATCAGTATCGTATCGCCCTTTACGATCTCGCTCGTAAGCAGATTGAGCAGTCTGCCGTCCCGTATCACCTTTGCGCAGGTCTTGTTATATTCCTCCTGTAAAGCCTCGCTCCGGGAGGTATTCCTGTACTCGGACAGCGTACTGAACCCGGTCGCCAGCGCGATGGCAATTACGATACTGACGATCTCTATGACGTCATTTTCACCCGACATCGCCGGATAGAGCGCGCCGAGGAGGGCCAGCAGGATCTTTATGAGCAGCGCCCCGCACAATACCCGGATCCAGATATCTTGGAACGCTTTTACAAGCATGGACCATAAGGATTCCTGCTCCTTTCTCGATAAGGCGTTCTCCCCGTTTTCCCGTCTGCTCTCATCCGCTTGGGCTTCTGTGAGTCCCTTCATCAAGATCTCTTTTCTCATTTCGTTCATAACTCTTTCCTCCTAAGCTCAGCAGGATCCATAAAAGACTTCGTTAAGAAGCAATGTTATCAATTTAAAAAATATTTTTTCACTTTCCAATATCAATGTCAACAGTAAAATCCGCAAAACACCCTCCATGCAATGACCACGTGCCATTGTCTTCATGCACAAGCAGAATTTTACCGTCAACAAAAACTGCCGCGCGTGTATCTACTGTCAGTTTATTTCACCTGATATGGTAACGACAGAATCCGGGAGCGCGCAGCGTGACGGCTGCGCCCCTTCCTCTCCTAATCCGGTATGCTCTCCGCCACGCACAGCGCCCCGTACCCCACCAGCGCGTTCGGGAAGGAGGAAAAGCCCGGCAGCGGCCTCGCGCCCCGCTGCAGATACGCCTTCACCTTCTGCCCGTACAGGTAAGGATCGTTGCCCATGACGATTCCCCATTCCATCAGAAGCGCCGCCGCGCCCGTTACAAAAGGCGTCGCAAAGGAAGTGCCCGTTACGCTCACATATCCTCCGCCCGACGCCGTCGTCATGATATTCACGCCCGGAGCCGCCAGATCCGGCTTGCTCTGCACGATACGGCTCTGTTCTGCGTCCGTCTTTAGCTGATAGCCCCGCCCCGAAAAATCGGCATAGGCGTCGTTTCCCGTATGATACGCGCCCACCGTGACCACGCGGGACGCGGTGGAGGGTATGGTCAGCGTCACATCGGGTGTCGGGCGGTAGAAGACCGTATCCAGCCCAAGAACCGCCTGACTCGGCAGATACATGGCGTAGTTCCCGCTCACCACCCGCACGGGGCGGAAGAAAAAGCTCCATACCCCGCCGTTGACATAACGCTCCACGGGCAGAAAGTCCAGATAGATCTCCTGCTGCGCCGAATAGGGCGTCGGCTCTCCGACATATAAGAGCAGCTCCGTCCCTTCCAGACGGATCCGGCGCAGGCGTTCCCCGCCCCTATCGTCCGTCGAAAATCTTATCCGGCTCCCCGCGGGGGAAGTCAGCGTGATCTCAAAGGTATCGGCATAGTCCTTCCATAGCTGCACGCTGAAAGCGCGCTCAAAATTCCCGACCGCCAATTCCGCCAGATCATTTTGGTACACGTTCCCCGACACATGGCCTCTGGCCGCCCCTTCATTCCCGCTCCCGACGCAGATCACGCTGCGGCCCAATTCCGACGCGCTGTCCAAAAAGCGCTCCAGAAGCGAAGTCCCGTCGTGGGAACCGTAGGTATTTCCAAAGCTCAGATTCACCGCGATGGGCATCTGCAGCGCGATCGACTTTTTGACCAGATAAGTCACCGCCCGCATCAGCTCTGTCGTATGCGGAAAGGAGTCGCCGTCCGGCGTATCCAGTTTTACGATCAGCAGGCTGCTCCCCGGCGCGACGCCCGTATCCGCCCGCCCCGAAAGCGTCTCCGGCAGGCCGCTTCCTGCGCCGCCCGCCGCGATCCCGGCTACGGCGGTGCCGTGCCCGTTCACATCGCCCGCGGGCAGGGCAATACCCGCAGACATATCCGCGCTTTCCGGCATGGCGCGAAACAGCGCCGCGTCGATCTGCTCCTTAGAAAACTCCACGCCCGTCCGAAACCCTTCCGGCGGCTGAAACCCTCTTTGGACATCGGGCGTAAGACTCTGATCCCACAGCGCGAGAATCCGCGTGCTGCCGTCCGCGTTGCGGAAGGCCGGATGCGTATAGTCAATACCGGAATCCGCGATCCCGATCAGCACTCCCTTTCCGCTTAGATACGGCGGCCGGATCGTCACCGGAAGGACGCAGGACGCCTGCTTCCCCGCATACGTCTGGAAATAAAGACGCTTCGGCTTTTCCACATATTCGATCTCTTCTATTTGTGACAGAAGCGTCATTTTATCTTCGGACAGCTGCAGGATCGCATATCCCGCCAACAGCGGCTCTACCACAATGTCATATTGTTCCAAAAAAAGAAGATCACCGTGATATTTCACTATGACCTCCCATTGATTCCTGCGGGTATCGAACCCTACCTTTAAAACCTCCGAGCGTTCCCGCTCCTGCGGCGTCGCCTCGAGCGCCGCGTTGAGCAAAAGCTCCAGCTTTTCGTCCATCCTGAGCATTCTCCTTTTTCTCATATCCCTTTATGATATGCAGAAACGGGAAGGTCTGCGCTCCTTTCCTGAAAAACAAGCGCCGACCGCCGCGCATTTTCCTCAAAGGCACGGGAGAACCGGATAGACGGATCTTTTGATCTTATATTTTATATCATGCATTTTATATCATACATTTTCTGTCAGGCATTATAATACGAAGTAACGTTAAATTTGCTGTCCGTCAAAAGCGTAAAGATATCCTTGCTCACATAGCCCCTGTCCTGCGCCAGTTCGCTGACGACAAAATCAAACTGTAAGTCATTGTGCTCCCGGTACTTACTGTATAGAATGTCAAAGCGTTCCACGAGACTGCACATCTGCGCATACACGGACAGATTGCCGCCTGAAGTCCTGCCCGGATAACCGGCTCCGTCATAGCGTTCGTGATGATTGGTACAGATATCCGAACAGATATGTACAAAATACGTGCAGTGCTTCGACGGATTGATCCTGATGATCTCCGCCCCCAGCGTCGTATGGCTGTCCGCTAGGCTTACCCCGGCCTCCTCCTCGTCCCAGTTCGCCGATCTGCCCCGCACGGTCAGCATATGCCCGATATTGCAGAAATAGGCCGATTGGCTGACGATCTCGATCTTTTCCTTATCCAGATTGGAGGCGAAGGTATTGGCCGAATAGCGGTTTAACAGGATCCGCATGAGACCTACCATACGTTTGTAGTGTTTGTTGTCCTCCTTCGTATTGGCGAGGAACTTATCATAGACATTCATCAGATTCGCGATATAGCGGTTGGTCTCCTCAATATCCTCGATCCCCAAAACAGCGTCCTCAAAAACGCCGAGCTTTGCCTTTAGGCGCGTCAGGACGTCCTCCCTGTCAAAGGGCTTTCTGATAAATTCAGACACATTCAGCATGGCCGCCTTTTCGATATTTTCCTTCGTCGCCTCCGCCGTGATCATAAAGACCGGGATATTGATATTCTTGCTGTGCATAAGCTGCAGCACGCTGAACCCGTCCAGTACCGGCATCGAAACGTCGAGCATGATCGCGTCCAGATATTCTCCCTGCTTGAGTATCATCTCGAACGCGGCATAGCCGTTGCTCGCCTCGGCGGTCAAAAATTCCCCTTCTAGGATACCTTTTAATATTTCTCTGTCTATCTCGGAATCGTCTACGATCAAAATCTTTTTATAATCTTTCATCTCATCCCCCTCCTGCCTTCTGGCAGAATCTTTCTCAGCTTCACGCAGCCGGATACGCCTTTACAGTTTATCCAGAATCTTCTTAAACGATGACAATACTTTGGGATTGAAAGCGCCGCACTCGCCGTTATAGATCATATCTACCGCAACTTCTTTGGAAAACGCCTTCTTATATACGCGCTCCGAGATCAGGGCGTCGTACACGTCCACCACGGAAACGACCTGCGCCCAGATCGAGATCTCATCTCCCTTCAGACCGTCCGGGTATCCCTTCCCGTTCCAGCGCTCGTGATGATGGCGGCAGATATCATAGCTGTAATTATAGATCTCATTGTTCATAAGATCCGGCATATTTTCAAGGATCTCGCAACCCTTTACGGTATGCTGCTTCATGATCTCAAACTCTTCCTGCGTCAGCTTGCCGGGCTTATTCAAGATACTGTCCGGTACGGAGATCTTTCCGATATCGTGGAGCGAGGAGGAGGTGACCACCTTTTCGATCTCTTCCTTAGGCAGACGATACTCAGGATAGGTATCGCTGACCTCCGTCATCAAGATTCTGGTCAGCCCGCAGATACGCTTCACATGTTCTCCCGACTCGCAGTCCCGAAACTCCAATACCGTAGCCAGTGTCTGCACAATGGACTGGTTCATCTCGTTTATCTTGCGCACCTGTTCGTCTATAATGCTCTGCAGATCGTTACGATGTTCATACAGTTCGATCACATTATTCACCCTGCACTTTAAAAACTGCGTGGTAAACGGTTTCGTTATGATATCAATAGCACCCAGATTATACCCCTCTAACAGCATTTCCTCGCTATCAGCGGCCGTGATCAGAAATACGGGGATCTTGCTTATCTTCCCGTTCTCGTTCATGGCCTTTAATACGTCGATCCCGTTTAAGCCCGGCATGATCAGATCGAGCAGGACGGCGGTGATATTTTCCCTGTTATTTATGATCTCTATCGCTTCCGCCCCGTTGCTGGCTTCCACTATCGTATATTCCTTGTGAAAGATCTCATCCAGAAATACGCGGTTGATCTCAATATCATCTACGATCAATATCGTTTTTTCTTTCTTCATTCCCTACTCCATCACAGACACGGCTCCCGCAGCCGAATAGCGGCGGTTATGTATCACGCATATTTCGCTATGCAGTCCAGAATCTCCTTTTGAACCGGAAGCACCTTCGCCAATACCTCTTTTGCTTCCTGCGCCTTATTCTTACGCAGCAGCTCCGTGATCTCCGAGTACGCCTCATACATCGGCGTGATCGACAGATTGCCCGACGTCCCTTTGACCGCATGAGCGATCTCGGCCATCTTCTCGCAGTCGCTCTCGGCAAAATCCATCGGAATGGTCATGCCTTCCATCATATTTAAAAATTTCCCTAACATTCTCGTATACAGATTCGCGTTTCCGTTCATACGCGCGATCGCACTCTCCGTATCCACTCCCAATGCCTTTAACTCATTCAACATGGCCTTCAGCCCCTCCTTACTATGATCCCGCCATACCCGGTCATGGCAAAATTCTAATTTGTATTCTATCATAAAAAGGATTTCCGGTCAACCGGACGCGCCTCTCTCGCCGTACTTTTTCGCCGGAGGATCCCCGCACAATAAAAGCGCCGCGGCGGGCAGTCGGCGCTGTCCCGATACGGCGCTTTTTTTTGTCTGATACGGGCTTTCCTTCCCGCTATTTACTTGGTGAGCAGCAGCATGATCTCATTGCTGCGCGTTACAAACTTCGCCATCGCTTCCGGCTCCAGCGGCGCATGTTGGAGCATTGCCAGATCATAGAGCTGTTCGCAGATCATCTTAACATTCTCCCCGTCCTGATGTTCCAGAATATAATGCACGAGCGGATGCGCGCTGTTGAGGATCAGGGTCTCGCCTTCCTTTCCTCCAAACGCCTTAGGATCCATTCCCGGCATCGCGTACATTTTCATCATATCCTGCATCCGGCGGCTCTCCTCGGACAGCGTAATCATGGAAGAGATCTTCTTGTTTTTCAGCTTCTCTACGACCACCTTCAGCCCGTCGCGCTTTAGCGCCTTGCGGAAGATCTTTGCGACCGCCTCCGTCTGCTCTTCCATCTCCTTTGCGGCCTTTTTGCTGGTCTTTGCCTTAAAGGTATCGGTCAGATCCGCGTCAATGCGCTGGAACTTGATCCCCTGATTCTTAGACTCGAGCTGGGAGACAAACGGCTGATCGATATTGTGCGTCAGGATCACGGCGTCCATGCCGGCGGCTTTAAACATACGGATATACTGTCCCTGCTGCTGCTCGTCGGTCACATAGTAGATGATCTTTTCTTTCTTTTCTTCTTCATCCTCCGCCGTCTCGGTATCCCCGTTTTCTTCTTCCCCGCTTACGACCTCGGCCTCTACCTTTTCGCCGTTTTCGTCCGTCGCGTTCCCGCTTTCGGCCTTTTCGCCGTCCTCATCCTTCTCCTGATCGTCGGGATCGATCTTCTTTACTTCCAGACATTCCGGCAGAGTCAGATATTTGCCGTCCAGATTCTTAAACAGGATATAATCCGTCATCTTCTCACAGAACTTATCGTCCTTTAAGCAGCCGAACTTGATGAACGGGCTGATATCGTCCCAGTATTTCTCATATTCCTCTTTCTCGGTCTTGCACATACCGGAAAGCTTGTCCGCCACCTTTTTCGTGATATAATCGGAGATCTTCTTCACAAAGCCGTCGTTCTGCAGCGCGCTTCTGGAAACGTTAAGCGGCAGGTCGGGACAGTCGATCACGCCCTTTAACAGCATTAAAAATTCAGGAATGACCTCTTTAATATTGTCCGCGATAAATACCTGATTGTTGTAGAGCTTGATCGTGCCTTCGATCGACTCATATTCCATATTGATACGCGGGAAATACAGGATCCCCTTTAGGTTGAACGGATAATCCATGTTCAGGTGGATCCAGAACAGCGGCTCCTTATAGTCCAGAAATACCTTGCGGTAAAATTCCAGATATTCCTCTTTCGTGCACTCATTCGGATGCTTTGCCCATAACGGATTGGTATCGTTAAGCAGCTCCGGCCGCCTTACGATCTTTAATTTAACGGGATCGCCCTCTTTTTCCGGCTGGATAGTCTCTAATACCGTATCCTCGGGAAGCTTTTCCTCTTCCTTGATCGTCTGCGTATCCTTCGTATCCTCTTCGGACAGATAGATCTCGGTCGGCATAAAGGAGCAGTATTTCTCAATGATACTCCGCGCTTCATATTTGTTGCAGAACTTCAGGCATTCTTCATTGAGGAAAAGCGTCACCTTCGTGCCGATCCCCGTTTTATCGCCCTCGTCCATCGTAAACTGCGTGCCGCCGTCGCATTCCCAGTGCACCGGCTTTGCCCCTTCCCGATAGGAAAGGGAATCAATGTGCACCTCGTCCGCCACCATAAAGGCGGAATAAAATCCAAGTCCAAAATGCCCGATGATCTGATCCTCGTTCGTCTTGTCCTTATATTTCTCAATAAAATCAGCCGCGCCCGAAAATGCGATCTGATTGATATATTCCTCCACTTCCTCCGCGGTCATGCCAATGCCGTTGTCCACAAAGGTCAGCGTCTTTTTCTCCGGGCTGACGACGACCTCGATCTTTGCCTTATAATCCTCCGGGAGCGTATATTCTCCCATCATATCCAGTTTCTTTAATTTTGTAATCGCATCACAGCCGTTGGAGATCAGTTCCCTGAAAAAGATATCGTGATCGGAATATAACCACTTCTTGATGATCGGGAAGATATTATCGCTGTTGATCGACAGATTGCCTTGTTTTGCTGGCATATCATTCACATCCTTTCTACCTGTCTACGATTGTAAGCCTCCCGCTCAAAGAAGTCAAGAAAAAATTAGCACTCATTTTATATGAGTGCTAATAATATCGTTTTTTCCTTGATTTTACGCCTTTTCTGCAATTATAAATTTTTTATAAACCCGCCGTTTCGCCGTCCCCGCCCGTATGTTTCCTCTCGTATTTAAGGAAGGTGTAGGCCACGTCAAAGCAGGTCTGTTCCTCGCTGTCCCGCGTTATCTCCCATTCCGGCAGGCGATCCAGATCCGGGAAATAACAGTCCGCCTCATAGCTGCGGTCTATCTTGGTAATATGCGCCACATCGCAGTAGGGCAAAAGCTGGCGGTAGACGCTGCCGCCCCCGACGACGTAAACGTCCCTTGTATCATACTGCGAAAGGTTCTCAAAAAGCTCTTCCAGCGAATGGACGATCTGCGCTCCCTTTACCCGATAAGCCGCATTGCGGGACAGGATAAGATTCGTCCGACCCCCAAGCGGCAGCCCCTGCGGCAGGGTCGCCAGCGTCTTACGGCCGTACACGATCACCTTTCCCATTGTTTCCATCCTGAAATGTCTCTGATCATTGGGGATACGCACCAAAAGCTCTCCCCTTAGTCCGATCGCCCACCGATTGTCCACTGCCGCAATGATATTCATGCTATCCTCCGCATTTTCTGTAACTTAATCTCTGTCCCATTTCTCGCACAGGGAATTGATCTGATCCGCAAACTTCGCAAGATCCTTATTCGCGCCGCCCTCATTTTTGCGGATAACGTTAAGCAGCCTCTGTCCCGCCGCCATGAGACGCTCGAATACGTCGCTCGCCTTTCTGTGCTTTTTCTGATACGGCGCAGGAGCGGCTTCGTATTCGCAGGTATTCGTCCTCAGATCGAAGCGCGTGCCGCTGTACGGCGCATACGCCGAAAAACCGTACTCCCGTTCCAGACAGGAGCGGAAGGATTCGCACACCTGCTCCTCGCCATGTACGATAAAGACGCGCTCCGGCTTTTTCTTAAATCCGCCGATCCATTCCAGCAGGCCGTTTTTGTCCGCATGGCCGCTCATTCCCGCTAACTGGCGGATATCCGCCCGGATCGTGATCGTCTCGCCAAAGAGCTTTACCTCTTGGATTCCGTCTACGATCGCCCGGCCGAGCGTACCGGCCGCCTGATAACCCACAAACAGGATCGTACACTCCGGCCGCCAGAGATTATGCTTTAAATGGTGCCGGATACGCCCCGCCTCGCACATACCGGAAGCGGACAGGATCACCTTCGGCGTTTCGTCAAAATTGATCATCTTGGATTCTTCGCTTGTGATCGTCAAATGCAGCCCCGGAAACTGAATCGGATTGATCCCCTTCTGCACCAGCTCCATCGCTTCCTCGTCAAAGCAGTTGTAGACATTCTTATGAAAGATTCCCGTTGCCTCCACTGCCAGAGGGCTGTCCACATATACGGGAAAATCCGGGAAATTCGTTACCAGCCGTTCCGCCTTGATCTTGCGCAGGAAGTAGAGCATTTCCTGCGTGCGCCCCACCGCAAAGGACGGGATCACCACATTGCCGCCTCTTGCAAACGTCTCGTTTAGGATACGTGTCAGCTCCTTCACATAATCGGGCCGCTGCGCCGCATGGATCCGGTCGCCGTACGTCGATTCCATGATGACGTAATCGGCCTCCTCCGTCTTTTGCGGGTCGCGGATCAGCGGCTGATCCTTATTCCCGATATCCCCCGAAAATACGAGTTTTTTCTGGGCCCCTTCTTCCTCCAGCCACACCTCGATACTCGACGAGCCCAGCAGATGCCCGATATCCGTAAAACGGATCCGAATGCCTTCGCACAGGTCGATGACCGTATCATAATGACAGGGGACGATACGCCGGATCACGCCTTCCGCGTCCTCCATCGTATACACCGGCTCCGCCGCTTCCATTCCGGCGTGCCGCTTTGCCTTCCTGTTTTTCCACTCTGCCTCCTGCATTTGAATATGCGCGCAGTCGCGCAGCATGATACTGCAAAGATCCGCGCTGGCATCCGTCATCAACACCTGTCCCCGAAATCCCCTCGCATACAAAAGGGGGAGCATACCCGAATGATCTACGTGCGCGTGCGTCAGCAGCACATAGTCTATCATGCTCTCCTGCACGGGCAGCGGCGCGTTTTCAAAGGCGATCGCGCCCTGCTCCATGCCATAGTCCACCAGAATATGCTTCCCGCACGCTTCCAGATAATGACAGCTCCCCGTCACCTCATGCGCCGCTCCTATAAAAGTCAGTTTCATCTATCCACCGCCCTTCCCAATTATGATCTCTGCCGGAAAGCAATCCGGCCTTTTTCCTTATGATACGAATCTCGCAGTGGAAACTCGAAAATCTGCGATTTTCTCGTTTACGGGCTTCGCCCTATGAAAACAGCGCCCGTCAAAATTTTCTGCAAGCAGAAATTTTGCCGTTCTCTGTTTTCGCACTGCTCACTGCCTACGCGGACATTATACCATGACTTCTAAATTCGGAAAGACCTCATTAAGAAGTCAGGTATCTATTCGCACTAAGCTCGAGGATACCTCGCTAAGTGCTCATATTATACCATAATCTAACAGAACGCGGTACTGTTTCTTGCGCTTTGCAGCAAAACAAATATCTTTCAAGATAAATCTCCTTCAGGCGAAAGCCCATAGCGCCAGCCTAAGCAGCCCATACAGCGCAAGGAGGTGCGCCGGATAAAACGCATACAGCCATCTGAGCCTATACCGGCCCCGCTCTCCGTTATAAAATGGGAGTAGCAGAAAGGCGGGAAGGCTGAAGGGGCTTGAGGAAAACACGCAGAAACCGGCCAGCGCCGCCGCGCCCCGGTATTGATAGAACAGGCTAAACACAGCGATCAGCGCGATCCCCTGCCAACCATAATCCAGCCTGCACAGCCATGCCAGCACCCCGGTGGCCGCGGTGAGCGCGATACAGAGCAGAAAGGGCAGGCAGCCTCCGCCTCCGCCCCCGGCTATCGCCCGCCGTCCCGGCGCGCCCTTGATCCGGCAGCACAGCTTCGCGATCCATTCCGTCCCCTGCAGGGTCAAAAATCCCAAACACAGAGTAAATACGGTATTCTGCCGGCCCCAGTCCCACAACGCATTACCGCACGCCAGATCATAGGGAATCTCTGAAAGCAGCGCGCACGCAAACAGGCGCAGCCCGTACCGCCTTCTGTCCCTTGTATGGAAAAAGCCCTCCGTCATCAAAAAGGCAAACAGGGGAAAGGCGATCCTCCCCACATGCCGCATCCACACGTACAGGACGTTCAGACAGGCAAGCTGCCCGCCCGAGAGCCCGCGGGCCCTCGCGCTCACATATCCCTTGATCAAAACGGCCGCGGTATGATCGACTGTCATTGCCGTCAGGGCGATCCCCTTTAACAGATTGCCCGTAAGCCGCCGATATTTGGAAAGATCCCGATAACGCAATCCCGCCCGCGCCCTTTCTCTTCTTGGTCTGTCAAACGCTCCCGCGCTGCGCGCTCTGCCGGTATCCCGCTCCGCTTTCGCTTCTTTCGTTTGAAGCGGTTTTCCATATGGCAGAAAGGAACGTATGTTCTTTTCTATTTTACCAGATTCCTTCATATCCTGCAATATCAAACGAAAAAATTTTCAGCAACATCTATAAGGCGGCTCGGTCTGCCCGTCATATTCACCAACAAGGATGCTTTCTGCGCTGACGCGTGAATGCCTATACTACAAAAGCGCATAGATTTGACTCTATGCGCTTTGAGGCTATGCTGCTATTTGGCTGTTAATTATAGTTTTTGTGAAATTTATACGGCAATGTCAAAGAGAGAGCTGCCCTGCGCGTTGTAGGCGCCGTTTGCTGTATAGCCGCTGGCAGCGTCGGCCTGCGTCTTCATGTAGTAGTCGATCAGCGACACATTATTGGAGATCGAAGAAGCGTAATTCTTAAAGAACCTCTCGATCGAGATCGAGGAATGGGCTTCGCCTTTCCGAAGGCGGTCTTCATCCAGTTTCATGTTGCCGTTTTCGTCCACATCGATGCCAAACTGCTTTAGGCTATCCTTGTTCTGCTCCGTCTTTTCCATGAGAGCCGCAAGGTTCGAGGTCACACCGGAGTTGGTGCTGCCCTTGGCTGCGTCGATCAAGCTGTTGTAGTGATTCACAAAGCTTTTTGTCGTGGCATAAATATCGGCAATATCAATCTCCCTAAATGCCTTTCTCTCATACGCATCGCTGTAAGGCTTCAGGAACGCATCGTCAGCCGTGAACTTTTCGATGTCCTCCATGAGATTCTTGGTGCCTGCCTTCGCCACCTTGTCTCCCTCGTCCTTCTCCGTATTCGTACCTGCTGTAGTACCCGACGAAATGTCCACATAGTAGTCGATCAGCGACACATTCGTGGAGATTGAAGAGCTATAGTCCTTGTAGAACTTCAGCAAATTGAATACGTCGGACTTCCGAAGAGCGCTCTCGTCCACCTGCATATTGCCGTTTTCGTCCAGCGTGACCCCGAACTGCTTGAGGGTATCCTTGTTCTGCGCCGTCTTTTCCACAAGGGACGTAAGATTCGAGATCACGTCGGAGTTGGCGCTGCTCTTGGCTGCGTCGATCGTACTGTTGTAGTGCTCCGCAAAGCTTTTTACCGTGGCGGCAATATCCTCTAAGTCAAATTCCCTAAATGCCTTTCTCTCATACGCATCGCTGTAAGGCTTCAGGAACGCATCGTCAGCCGTGAACTTTTCGATGTCCTCCATGAGATTCTTGGTGCCTGCCTTCGCCGCCTTGTCTCCCTCGTCCTTCTCCGTATTCGTGCCTGCTGTAGTACCCGACGAAATGCCCGCAAAGCCGAGACGGGACTTCACGATAGATCCGTAGCTGACGATATTATCCCCGGAAAACAACTCCTGTACCTTAGAAATGTCTGCCGCTTTCAGTTTGTCCTCGTTCAGCGTAAGCGTGCCGTCTTTATTGACGGTAACGCCGATCTGCGCCAGTTTATCCGCGTTCGTCTGCGAACTTCTCATCATTCCCGCTATATACGCCGTTTTGTTCGTCAACGTGGAGTCCTTTGACGCACTGACAACATCATTGTATCCCGAAACATAATTTTTCACCGCGGCAGCCATTTTGTCCGCTGCATCCGTCTTGCCGGCCGTGTCCTGATAGGTATTTTTGTTCTGCAAAACCGAAACGGAATCTGCCAGCCCTGAAATCCCTGACGTCAGCCTGTCGTTTGCCTCCTGCGCTTTCTTGGAAGGCGTCGGATACATCTTCTCCCGCAGAAGCCGGTCAAGCACATATTCCTTACCCGCACTTGTACTCTTACTCTTACTCGTACTTGTACTCGTACTTTTTCCAGATACCGACGAGCCGGAACCATGCAGGCCGCTGTAATAGGATTTCACCATTCTGCCGTAGCTGCCGTTCCTGAGGCCGGCCCAGTTTGAATACCAGCCGGAATTTCCCGACGTACTCGAAAAGAAACCTGTACCGTAATAACTCATACCATCATCACCTTTCTTCCTGAAGGAAGCGATTCCTTATATTGCCGCTCCTTCTATCGCTATCCTCGCTATCGTTTTTCCTTATCCCGCTATTCCCCATATCGTTGTCCGGCATACCGCCGCGCATATGGTTACGCTTTTCATCGTCTTTCTTTGTATCGTCGTCCCGCGTGAGCGCATCCATGACGTCGTCCGTCAAGCTTTCACGCAGATCGTCCAGACTGCACATCTTCTGCATATCCAGACTGCCATCTTCCCGATAGCCCTGCACATACATGTTTCCGCCGTCAACATGATACAAAAAAGCGCCTTTTTTCATCTGCGCCGCGACGTCCTCTCCGGTGGTCTTTAAGGACCACTGTTCAGACGGCGGCTCTATTTTCGTTCCCTGAAGTCGGTCTTTGTCAGCAGAGAAATCATCAACCGTATCTTTCTCCTCTTCCTCCTCTTTAGAAAAATCAATCTTCGGGAACGCGGATTCCGCGTCCTGACTTTTAAAAAGCTGCAAAACCAGACTGGCTTTCTGGGATAACGCGCCGTCCTCCCAGTCCATGTAGGCCTGCTGGGCAATCATATCCAGCGCCCGCTTCACGGGTGTCCTGTCGTCGGATTGCGTATGCTGTCTGGCAATCCTCGCCTCTAACAGCGTGCCCTTTCTGCTATACAGCCCGGAAACGCTTTTATTCCCCTGCCCGGCCAAAATACCGTCCGCAGATACAAGCTCCCTGTCCTTAAAGGTCGGAAAAACCTCTTTCTGTTTATGTGACAGAACCGTATTGTGCAAAGAAAAGAGCGATCCGTTTCTGAAATTTCTGAAATTTCCCATCCAAGAAAACGATCCGTTTCTGAAATTTCCTATTGATACTATCACACTGCCACCTCCCATCCGCCATCGGCGTATTCCCGGCGATACAATCGGCTGCCAAACATTCCGCAGCGCCGGAATCTGCCTGCCATGTTTCGGATATTTCCCCTTCCGCTTACCAATATTTTACCCCCCCCGCGTATATGTCAAGCGCTTTCTGTCGCACTTTCCCCGCTTGCCTCACAGATATATTCTCAAACCAAGATGGCATAATAACAGATACTCAAGTTAAATGAATCCATCTCGAAAAATCAATCCGTCAGAAAAGGCAGTCTCCTAAACAGTGTAATCAAATGTTTTTCTCGCAAACTTATTTCCGCTTTTCACAAGCGTGCTTTCTATGGATTCTCTTGTAATATTTTTGATACTGTTTAACGCTTTGGAGGATAGGGCGTTGCCATGCGTCCATGCAGGATCGACCGCCTTGATCGCTGATACAAATGTTTCACTATATGCCTTGCGGTATTGGTCTAATGTATAACGCCCAGACAGCCTATCATCTTTATCCAATCGTTTATACATATCCATATAGGTTTCGGTCGTTCCCTTTCCCGTCTGCATCCCGTTATGTTCCAAATAGGCGCTTTTCACATATTCAAATATTTCATCGCGGCTGCTTTCGGGAATATCAATTATCTTTTTATAGCTGTCGCCCGTTTCGTCTGTTACAACAAGTCCAGCCAATCCATCTGGTCCAACAATATCTCCATCCGAATTAAATTGCTTCATCAGATTTTTGATAGCCTGCACATTCGTATACATACTGCCCGTGCAGCCGTTTTTCGTCATCTGCTGGATCACGGCTTTGTATTGCTTACTGTTCGTATCAATTCCCGCCGCCTTTAACTGGGACTGTATCGAACTGCTGTTTAACTGTGAAAACTGAAACACGCCCGGCAGGGTTCCTCCTGTTCCCCACGAAGCGCCCCTGCCGCCGAACATACTTTGAATGAGATAGCTGTAATTTGTAATGTTGGGCATATCGATTCCTCCTTGAATTTTATGGATCTAAAATCCGTTTCCTAACTTACGTCAAATTTTAACATCAATCCCTGCCGTTGCCAATACTGCGGCGCTGTTCGGATTTTTCATGGCTGCAGCCATTTTCTCCGTCAGATCCCGCACGTCTTTCCCCACAACTCTAAACTCATAGGAGCTAAGATTTTCGCCCTCTGCCCTTCGCTCCGCCCGCATTTCAGCAAGGCGTTCTTCCTGCTCTTTTTCTTCGGCTCTTTTCTTTTCCAGTTTTTCTTCTTTTGCCCTTTGCTCTTTTGCTTTTCTCTCTGCATTTTCTCTGGCAATTTTTCCGTCAGGATCATTCGTACAGCCACTCATGCCGGATATATTTCCATTTTCATCAATATAATAAGCGGTATAAGTAACCACCGGACTTCCCGGCATCATTTTAGTATAATTATTAAGAGATTTCACGCAATCCGGAATAGCCGCCAGATTTTCTTCCAAGTATGCTGCTTTCTCCGGATCATTCATGCACTTTTTCAAAAACGCACTTGATACCGATACCGTTGTCGGAACGCCCTGCATGGAAGTCGTTCCCGTATTCATGTAGCTGTATTTGCTCTGCAAATACTTAGAGTAATCATTCACATTGCTATATCCCGTCTTAATCTGCTCTGTCCGTGTTTTGCCCGGAGTTGAAGTTTTCAGCTCCACCGTGCTTGTGGTCACACCGCTTTCCTTGCCCTCTGTTTTTTCAACCGCTTTCTTCTGCGTGGCATATGTATTTTCATACGCACCGTAATTATTTGTAATCTCCATTGCCATAATTTCATCCTCCCTGAATTTTATGGATTTGAACTCCGTTTCCGGCAAGCTGCCATTTTAGATACCCTTTTTACTTTGCAGCATAGCGGACAAGGGAAACGCCTTATGCCCTATCGACCAATCCGCCGCCCCATGATATTGTTCTTTCGCTTATTATATCGGCAAAAATTTCTTATTTTTTGCTAAATGGCGCGAAACGCCTATTTATTGGCGTGAAATCTTTTGAAATCAGATAAAAAATGGAAATCGCCTCTGCCCGTCGCTGATCTTCCTTATCCCGCGGTACGTAACGTATGCGTTTGAAACGGCGATCAGGACAGTAGATTTCTTCACATTTGAGTGGTATAATACGGAATGTCGGGCAGGCGGCTGTTCGACAAGCCGATGCTTTAAAAGCGAGGAAAGAAGGAATCGAAATGAAACTATTCATCAAAGGTAAAATGTTCGATAATCTGGATAAGATGGCCGTGACCGGAAAAAACGGCGAGGCGCTCTATTATCTCGAGCGTGACGCCTCGGCAAAAGGTCATATGGTAACTGTAACCGGCGCAGATGGCAAAAGGCTCGGAGACATTGAACAGCGGGGCGCTATGGGACTGGTTTCCTTTGCGGTTTTTAAGGGCGGGGCGGAAGCCGCGCTTGTCGAACGGAAATCAAAGATCTCGATCCAGCCGAATTTTGTCGTCAAAGGGCCGGACTGGGAGGTTGCAGGCAGCGTCTTCAGCACCAAATACAAAGTGACCAAAGGCGGCAGAAACATTGCGACCCTCAAGGTGGCGCTCTTAAAGAGTGAGCTCGATATCGCCGACGACGCGGATCCTATTGTCGTTCTGTCTGTTGTCATGTCGATCCGCAACGCGCTGTTTCGCGCTTCGATCGTCGGCGCAGCGTTATAAAGGGGCATACCAGCCGCCGCATGGGATCTCTGTTAAAAACGATCAGGAAAGGCACGGTAAGATCATATGGCAAATATCGGTATCATAGGAGCTGGAAGCTGGGGAACGGCGCTCGCATGTCTGCTGAGCGACAACGGCCATAACGTGACGGTCTGGTCGGCGATCGAAAGCGAAATACAAATGCTCCGCACGGAACACGAACATAAGGACAAGCTCCCGGGCATCATACTGCCGCAGGATATGGGATTTACCACAGATATCGAGGCTGCGGTAACGGACAAAGAGGCGCTCGTACTGGCAGTCCCCTCTCCCTATACGAGACAGACGGCCAGAAGTATGTCTCCCTATGTAAAAAATGGACAAATCATCGTCAGCGCGGCAAAAGGCATAGAGGAAAACACCCTGATGACGCTCTCCGAGATCATCGCGCAAGAGGTCCCGCAGGCGGATACCGCCGTCCTGTCCGGGCCCTCGCACGCGGAAGAGGTAGGGCGCAGAATGCCGACGACGATCGTCGTCGGCGCAAAATGCAGAAAGACTGCGGAATTTCTTCAGAATCTATTTATGAACGAAGTCTTCCGCGTATATATAAGCCCCGACGTACTGGGGATCGAGCTTGGCGGCGCTCTTAAAAACGTGGTCGCGCTCGCCGCAGGGATCGCGGACGGGCTCGGTTACGGAGACAATACCAAAGCGGCGCTTATCACAAGAGGGATCTCGGAGATCGCCCGGCTCGGCACGACGATGGGCGGCAGATGGGAGACCTTTTTCGGGCTGACCGGGATCGGGGATCTGATCGTCACCTGCGCATCCATGCATTCCCGCAACAGGCGCGCCGGTATCCTGATCGGAAAGGGATATACGATGGAGGAAGCAATGGCGGAGGTCAAGATGGTCGTGGAGGGCGTATATTCCGCCAAAGCGGCTATGGGGCTTTCCAGAGAATATAAGGTATCGCTCCCTATCATCGAGCGGGTAAACGGCGTGCTCTTTGAAGGCGAATCCGCAGCCGAGGCGGTAAACAGCCTGATGCTCCGGGATAAGAAGCTGGAAAATCCTCTGATCCCGTGGGAGACATAAAAATTGAATTAAAAAACGGCATAAAAAAAGAAAAGCCTGATCTTAGGCTTTTCTTTTTAATAAGAGCACGAGACGGGATTCGAACCCGCGACCCTCGCCTTGGCAAGGCGATACTCCACCACTGAGCCACTCGTGCCTATTGATCCGTATCCAACGGACAAATATTACTATACTATATGCTTTCCCATTTGTCAATCAAAAAATAAAATCTTTTTTCTATAAATCCAAAATCTTTTTTCAAACAGCCCTTCTACTCCGTCAGGCTGTTGCGGCAGCGCGTACGGTAGATCGTCTCAAGCGATTCCCGCAGCTTATCCTCCAGCGCGGAATCCCCCTGTATCCGTTCCAGCATACCCTTGTACGCTTCCGTGATCCCCTCCCCGACATAGAGAAGATCCGCCCCGTTTTCCCATGCTTCCATACAGGCGTCCGTCAGCTCCTCGCCTTCGCCGCTCACCTGCACGGTCACGATCCCTTCCTCCGAAGCGCCGCCCAGCAGGGAAGGCAGCGTCACCGTATAAAAGGGCGCATCCGAACCGTCCCCCTCTTTTTGGGAAAATTCCATATTGATCCCGTAATTCGACAGATCCTCGGTCAGCGCATCCGTCTCGTCGTCTAAGATCAGAAACAGCTGATACTTGCTCTTAGACAAGGTATCCGTCAACATTTTACGGAACTGATCCTCCGACTGGATATTAGAGGCCGCATATACGAGCCCGCCGATCGGGTACTGCGCCAGCGCCTTCTCCGTCCCTTCCCCGGCGATCGTGGCGTTATCCGTTCCCGTCAGCGCCTCCGGCGTCGTCAGAAACAGCCCTGCCACGCGGTCCTCAAGCGGCATTCCCGAGATACTGGCCTCGACCATCTCGTCTAAGAGATCGTCCTCCGTGTATTCTTCCGCTTCTTCCTCCGGCTCTTCTTCCGTCTGCGCTTCCTCCTGCTCCTGCGCCTGTTCCTGCGCCAGAGCCTCCATCTCCTTTTTCAGCGCTTCCTCCTGACGCTTATCGCGTATCCGGCCCACCGCATATCTGACTCCAAAGACGCCGCCCGCGACCATACCGATCAGTAAGAGAGCAAGCGCCGTATACGCCAATATCTGATTCCGTATCCTTCTCTGCCGTCTCCGTTCTCTGCCGGAGAGGGCAGCCTTTTGCTTCTGATCTGCCATAGCTTCCCCCGTATTTTAAAATATCCGATCCGCATTTTTATATTATACTTCACATATCCGCGCCGCGCAACCGTATCCCGCCTAAATACAGACCGGCGGCCCATAACGGGCCCCGATGGAAAGAAACGGGCAGCGGGCGCGCGTCCCCCCCCGATTCAGTATACATCGAAAAGGAGTATGTTTTCAACTGAAACATACTCCTTTTCACTGTACTTCATCCAATGGACTGTACCTCCTTTTTCAATTTTCATCCATTCTTTCCATCCTTTTCTCTTTTGTACTTCTGTACTGCGGTGAGGTTCCTTTGTCACTGCACCGGTCTTTTTCTTATGTACTTGAACGAATGTTTTTGTACTCTCGGCTTACCTTCCTGAGTACCTTACCCCGCAGGGTTTTTTCTTTGGTGTCTTACCTTACGTTTTCGGCGGTCCGTACCTCTCTTTCCTTAGATTTTTATCTATGTGAATGTTTCTCTTTTGTATGTCTTTATTATAGACAGCTTCTTTTAATTTGTCAACACATTTTTCAAAAAAATTTTAAATTTTTACAACTTTTTCCAATTTTTGATGTTTTTTCTGGTATTTTAAGTCGAATCATGGGAGCTATGCGAAGATCCGTCCTGCGGCATGGGCATTTTTCAGGCTTTCACAGGCTTTTTTTAAGCTCTTTCCTATTCCAGTACCAGCCTGTGCGTGATCAAATACCGATCCTGCTGCAATTCTTCGATCACCAGACTCAGATGGCAGGACTTTGCCCCGACGGCGCGCATGGCCTGAATCAGATATTCGTCCTTGTAGGCGTCCGTCTCGTAATCCTGCTCCCACTGCGCATAGAGCTGCGCGCCGTCGAGCACGTTGCTGTACGCATAGCTGCCAGTACCGTTTTTCAGGACGGCCGCGTAGCAGTCGTCATAATATTCCCCCATCGTATGCAGCAGATCGTCTTCCGAAAAGCCCGCTTCCTCTAGGCTCCTTTTGCCCGCATCGCCGCTATCCGGCCCCTGCGTCCGATACGCGCTCCCGTTGCAGGCCGGAAGATTGACGGACAATTCCTGCCTGACATGCGTGTCGGAATAATCGTCATCGGTTTTGTTAAAATAATCATAGGTGCCGCTTCCCGTATCATCCCATGTGACGTCCACATTATAATAGCCGTCGTCTAATAAGATGATATTCCACGCGTGATCCTCTCCCGAATATCCGGTGCAGTAATAGCAGGGGATCCCCATTTTCTGCATGATATACTGAAAGGCTCTGGCATATCCCGCGCAGACCGTCCTGCCGTTTACGAGCGCGCTGTACGCGCTCTGGTTCATTTCCGCGCTTTCCACGTAATCGATCCGGCGCACGAGGGAATCATGCACGCTGCGCTCCTTATCATAAGCGCCCGTAAGCCCGTCCGCTTCCGCGATAACCTCCTGCGCGGCGCTTTCAAAGACCGTATTTTCCTTTTCCAGCTCCGAGGCGGTACGGTTAAATTCCAGACCGATCTCCACGCACTCGCCGTTACTCCTATGCGTACAGTTATAAGCGGTATCCACCCAGAAAAGCTCGGGGTGGTCGTTGTAGACCGCTGAGAAGATATCGTGCAGCTCTGCTGCCCGCACCGGTTCTATGGGCGCAAAATCCTCGTTCAGCGCTTTGGCATTGGCATAGATCTGCCTGTAGAGATGCCGCCCCGTATCGTCAAGCATCGAATAATACGGATAGATCGCAGGGTCGAAGTCCAGCCCGTCCCCCGTCTCTCCGACGCTCAGGCTCTCGGCCAGCTCCTGCGCCTCGTCCTCTTCTATCTGGCTGTCGTTTCCCGAAATCTCCTGATAGCCGCTCTTTCCGGCGACCTGCGCCGGCGCGGCGATATCGCTCCGATTCGGAGCTATGTACGCGGCCTCTTGAAAAGGCGGGGCCTGCGGATCCTCTGCCGCTTCTATCTCCTCCGCTTCCTCTCCGCTATCCGCCGTTTCCCCAGAGTCTCTGACGCTTCTGTCAGAAAGATCGGCGGGCGCATCCGGGTTATGGCGGCCCGCTATCCCCGCCGGGCCGCCCCCTGCTCCGTTTTCCAAAGAAAGCGCCTCTTCCTGCCTGTCGGGATAGAGGATCTCCGCGATCGTCTCCGTCACCTCCGGCTTCCATGCGCACAGGCACAAAAGCCCCATCAGCAGCATCGCCATGAACAATATCAGATTCAAAAGCCTTTTTATCAATCTCATATCCGCTTCCTCTGTAACCTGTAAAGCCTCTCTGCGCAGGCTCCCGTCTCCTGCCGCTCTCCTAACTGACGCGATCCCGTCTCCTGCGCCGCCGTCTGACCCGCTCCTGACCGACACGATCCCGTCCCCTGCGTTCCCGCCTGACCCGCTCCCAACTGACGCGCCGCCTTCTATACGCTCTCTAACACAACGCCGTGGGCGATGCCGGGAACGGTCTTCCCCTCGTTAAAGCTCGTCTTGCTCAGCAGCGCCCCCGTAGGGACGAACAGTACGCGCTTCCACTTTTTTTCTTCCAGCTGCTTCAAGATATAGGCGGAAAGCGTCACCGCCGCGCAGGCGCAGCCCGAACCGCCCGCATGGGTATCCTGCGCGGCGGGATCGTAGATATGCATCCCGCAGTCCCATGCATTCACGGAGATATCATATCCCCGCTCCGCAGCCAGATCGATCAGGGCGCGCTGTCCCACCGAGCCCAGATCTCCCGTTATGATCCGGTCATAATCGGAGGGCTGTCTGCCGAAGTCAAGCAGATTTTGGCAGATCACATCGCAGGCCGCGGGCGCCATACAGCAGCCCATGTTCAGAGAATCCTTCAGGCCGTAGTCCACGATCCTTCCGGTCGTGATCCCCGTGATCTTCGCCCGCGCCTTTTCTCCTTTTTCTTTCCCGAGCACGAACGCGCCGCTGCCCGTCACCGTCCACGTCGCCGACAGGGGACGCTGGCTGCCGTATTCCAGCGGATTGCGGAACTCCTTTTCCGCGCTCGCGAAATGGCTGGAGGTCACGCAGACAACAGTATCCGCAAATCCCCCGTCGATCGCCATCGAAGCGAGGCTCAGCGACTCCCCGCAGGTCGAACAGGCTCCGTATAACCCAAACAGCGGGATCCCATAGTTCATCACGCCAAAGGAGGTCGCTATGGATTGACCAAGCAGGTCGCCGGCAAAAAGATATTGGATCTGCCGGCTGTCAACTCCCGCCTTTCCCATCGCCAGATATACGGCGTCCTTTTGCAGACTGCTTTCCGCCTCTTCCCATGTGCCGCAGCCAAAGAGATCATCCTCGCCCGTCATATCAATCCCTCCGGCAAGAGGCCCTTCCCCTTCCTTTTTCCCTGCGACCGACGCGCTCGCATTGATATATACGGGCTCCGCATAGGCGACGCTCTGCCTGCCCCTTCTCTTTCTGTTTTTCTCTATCTTCTCCCGGCCTTCCATCATCCCATCCCTTTCTGCCTTTTTGCTGACAGGATTTCCGGTTTGCCAAAGGATTATGCATTTGCATACGATACGCAAGGATTCAAATAAAAAGATGTCTGCAAAAGCAGAGCCGGATCTTGCGCCAAGACGTACAAGCGGGTCTTTATGACATTTCTGTCATTTTTTTATGACGGCAGTCCCCTTTTCCAAAAGGATCGCCGGATGGTAGGAGAGCTTTGCCTTCCGCAGCCCTTCCACTCCCATATCCTCCTCGCGGTTGATATAGCGGTACGCCCGGCCCTCATGCTCTATAAACTGCTGGTTGATCATCGGATAAGCGCCTTCTACGTCCGCATAGGCTTTTTCGATATGCACGATAAAGGTATCGCCTCCGCCGGGCTCCCCCAGCGTAAACGCGACTACCCGTCCGCCCGCCCGCAGCAGTCCGCCGCGCAGGCCTAGCTCCTTCCGCAGCCGCAGCGCGTTTAAGGTCACGCAAAATTCCTCGCTCTTTTCCTCATCTTCGTCGCAGCCGTTATCTTCCCGCCATTTCTGCGCCATTTCCAGACATTCGTCTTCGTTTTCGTCCGTGATCGGCTCATAACGCCAGTCGGGATACCGCTCCTTGAATTGATTGATATGATTCCGCTTCCCATGCAGCTTTTTCCCGGAAAGGCTGACGAGCTTTTCCGATTCATAAACATAGTCCGCCATATCGCGGTCAAACTCCGCCTCGAATTTCCCCGGATACAGCTCCTCCAGCCGCTCAAACTGCCCGCGGGAGGCGAGCTGCATACAAAAGGGCAGCCCTCTCTCCGCAAAATAAGCCAGCAGGATATCGATCACGCGCTTTTCATCGCCCCCGCCGAGCGGAAAGGTCACCGAAAACGGCTCGCCCTGCATCGCAAATACGAGCATCCCTTCTATCACGGCATAACGCATCCGGTAATGGGACGCCCACAGGAAATTATTGGCAAACGTAAATTCGCAGTTCTGCATGGGCGAATTTTCATAATATCTTTGGATCGTCTCCCGCTCAGAGAGCGAAAGAGCCTTCCAGTCGATCTCCATAACAACACCTTTTCTTTCGTCTGTTTCATTTATGACATCTGTGTCATTTATTTTTTCATCTTTGGATTAAAGACGAGGCTCGCCAGATAACCGAATATCAGCGCCGCGCTCGTCCCCACGGCCGCGGCCCGAAAGCCTCCCATGAACAGCCCCAGCAGCCCTTCCTGATCGACAGCCTCCTTCACGCCCTTCATCAGCACATTCCCAAAGCCGAGCAGGGGCACGCTCGCGCCCGCGCCCGCATATTCCTGAAAAGGCTCGTACCAGCCTAAAATACTGATACACGCGCCCAGACAGACTAACAGCACCATGATCCGCCCGGGCATCATTTTCGTCTTTTCCATCAAAATCTGCACAAGCGCGCAGATCAGGCCGCCTACCCAGAAAGCGTTTACAAAATCCATCATTTTTCTTCCATGCTCCTTCTTGCTTTGTTTCTTATTTCGTTTCCTGCTTCGTTATTTCCTATTATTTTTCCGATCTTTCTTATAGTATTGCATGGAGCGAAACGGATTATGTAAGCTTTCCGAAAAAACGGAACCTCCGCTTTCAGGCGGAGATTCCAAAACCCGCGAAAGGTCAGGGCTGCAAAGAGAGCCTTCCCCTCTCCGGGAGCTGCACCAGAATAATCGCGGAAAATACCAGCGCGCAGCCCGCGATCTCCCTGACGCTTAGAGCCTGTCCCAGCAAGAGCCAGCCTGCGATCAGCGATATCACCGATTCCAGACTCAGGATCAAAGAGGCCACCGCCGGATCCATGCCCTTCTGCCCCGCGATCTGCAGCGTATACGCCACCCCACAGGAAAGGACGCCCGCATACAGGATCGGCATCCAGCCGTTTAGGACTCCCTGAAGAGACGGGCTTTCAAATAAAAAAGCCCCTGCCGTGCATAAAACGCCGCTGGTATAAAACTGTAAGCACGAGATCATAACGCTGTCCGCTTTCGGGGAAAAATGATCGATGATCAGGATATGCACCGAAAAGGCCGCCGCACAGAGAAATACATAAAAGTCCCCTCTGCCGACAGACAGCCTCCCCTTAATACAGAGCAGATACATCCCAAATACCGCCAGCAGCACGGCGGGCCATATGATACGCTTTACCTTTTTGTGAAAGAACAGCCCCAGCACGGGCACGATGATAATATAGAGCGCCGTGATAAATCCCGCCTTCGCCACCGTCGTATACTGAATCCCAAACTGCTGCAAAAGGCTCGCCGTACAGAGCGCAAGCCCGCAGCTAAGCCCGCCGAGCAGCGTAACGCGCCGGTCTATCCGCCTTCCCTCCCGCGCGGCCCTGCGGGCCCTGACCGCGACAAAGGGGAGCAGCACCGTGCCGCCCAAAAGGAAACGCACCGCGTTAAAGGTCAGGGGGCCGACATAATCCATTCCAACGCTCTGCGCTACGAAAGCCACGCCCCATATGCCCGCGGTCAAAAGCAACAGCAGGCTGTTTCTCATCTTATTGGTTTTCATGTTTCCGATTCCCACAAACGACGCGCCGCTATTCCAGACACGCCGTAACCTCTACCTCGCAGAGCACGTTTTTCGGGAGCTGTTTGACGGCGACGCAGCTCCGTGCCGGCTTCTGCGTAAAGTATTTCTCATATACGGCGTTAAACGCGGCAAAATCCGCCATATCCGCCAGAAAGCAGGTCGTCTTTACCACCTTTGTATAGTCCGCGCCCGCTTCCGCAAGTATGGCTCCGGCATTTTCGATCGCCTGCTCTGCCTGCTCTTCGATGGTCGTCCCCCTGATCTCCCCGCTCGCCGGATCGATCGGGATCTGTCCCGAGGCGAAGAGGAAGCCGCCCGCAATGATCCCCTGCGAATACGGCCCGATCGCCGCAGGAGCCTTCGTTGTACTGATCTTTTTCATAATAAACCCTCCTTTGATAAAATATCTATTCGTCAAATTCCACCGTTACGTAGAATCCTCTCGCATTTTCCGTGATCCTTTTCACGACCCCTTCCCGCGTATGAAGGCGTTCCCTGAGCGGAAAATTGCCCGACATGGCAAGCGACGGATCGATCGTATAATAATAGCTGCCCGGAAGCAGGCCCTCCGTGACCGTAACGCCGTCCCCCTCGTGCAGCAGATCTTTCCGTTCCATTTTAAACTCCATCTCGCGCATGTCTTCCCCCCCTATGTTTTTCAGCCTATTATAGCTCATTTCAAAAAAGAGGGCAAGCTAAAAAACGCTCCGCCCTCCGCTTCTTTTAGGCCGATATCTTACTTTCCCTTAGGAACAAGGTCTTTTTATTTATATTTTCGTCCACCACAGCAGACCGAAGGGAAACGGCTTTTTCCTGCCGTTCTTCGTCTTGTGCCAGTCCCCGTCATATTCGTATAGGATCCTGACATAATTGTCAGTTCTGCCGATCTCATAAATATGGCACGTCATATCCTCTTCCCGCTTCATCTGACACAGGTAAAGCTTCTGCAGCCCCAGCATACAGCAGTCCGTCACATGCCTCATATAGGTATCCAGCCTCGCATACTCCTCTCCCGATATCATTCTGGGCATGGCAGCCGTAATGAATATGTAATCGATCGGTTCTTCCAGCGCAATATATTCCAGACCCCTTAACAGCTTTTGTATCTCAGAATCCGCCCTGCTTCTCAAATACAAACCAGATATATGCAGTATCCTCATCTTTCGTCACGAAACCCCTGAATATCCTTCCATTCTGCCGTATCGCAGGAAACGGCGGCGCGCTCATCTCCATTTACCGACACAGTCAACTGCATTATAATACCTGCCCCGCGCCGTGCACGTCCTATGTCATAATTAACCTGTTATTCCGTCACTTTTAGTTTCGGCCTGACAGCGGTATCCTAGTCCTTTTCCAGCAGTTCGATATAGCGATATTTCATCTCTTTTCTGTATTTTTTACTGATCGGTATCTCCTCTCCGTCGTCCATGACGACTCTGTCATAATCCCATTTTCTGATATGGCTGAGATTCACGATATACGAGACATGCACTCTGACAAATTTACAGCTCGCTCCCGCAGTCTCTTTCTCCACCGCGTTCAGCTTTCCATAGAAAATATAGGTATCGTCCGTACAGTGGATACAGATCTGCCTTCTGAGGCTTTCAAAATACATGACCTCGGCCAGCGCGATACTGTATCTGTGCTTTTGGCTGGAGAAAAGGAATCTCTCATTTCCTCCCGCCGTCATATCCAGCGCTCTGCGCAGTACTTTGTCCAGCTTCTTTTCCGCGACCGGCTTTTCTAAAAAAGCAAACGGCTGGACCTCTATCATCTCCTTAAAATACGTGTCATAGGCTGAGACAAAGATGAGGAGCGTCTGAAGATCCGTCTCCCGAATGATCCTTGCCGTCTCTATGCCGTTTTTCCCTCTCATCGCGACGTCCAAGAGCAGGATATCGATGTGTCCGTATCTCTGGATATACTGCAGCAGCTCGTCGCCCTCTTCAAAGATCTGCACCTCTATGTTGAATCCGAGTTTTCCGGCGATCCGCTCTACCATGCCTTTCTGCTTCATGATCTCTTCGAGCATATCATCGCAAATGCCTATCCTTATCATTTGTAATACTGCTCCGTATTTCTCTTTGGTATCGGTATTCTTTGGGATCTATCCGCGGAAAAAATGCAGCAGCCAGTATGCCAGCCCAAGCGCCCAGCTCGTAAAGATCCCATAAAGGATCACGGGGCCCGCGATCGTAAAGATCTTGCAGCCTATGCCGAACACCTGTCCTTCCTTTTTAAATTCGATCGCCGGAGCCGCCACCGAATTGGCGAATCCTGTGATCGGCACCAGCGCGCCTGCGCCGCCCCATTTCGTGATCTGCGGGTAAATATTAAGGCCGGTCAGCACCACGCTGCCCAACACCAGCAGCAGGGAGCACCAGTTTCCCGCCGTCTGCTTATCCATCTGCAACCCGTTCATGCAGTAGTTTACGATAAGCTGTCCGATCGCGCAGATCGCGCCCCCTGTCACAAAGGCTCTGGCCATCAGCAGGGGCAGACTGTGCGTCGGCGTCATCTCCTTCACATATTTTTGATATTCTTTTTTCTTTTCTTCGTCCATCGTTTTTCTAGCCTCCATATAAAAACATACTCTTGTAAAAATAAAAAAACGAGCCGGCGGCCTTTCCGAGCGCCATCGCGCATACGGCGGCTCCCAGCCCGCGCCGAAACCCGATACGTCTCGCAAAAATGGGAATGCTGTCTAACATCTCCGCGATCGCCATCGCCAGACTCCCCGTAAAGATCCCCGAAAACAGGCCATAGCAGACCAGCAAAAGCCCTCCCAGCATATGCCAGAGTCCTTCGGGCGTCCCAGCCCGCCGCGCCGCCTCCGCGATCCTGCAATAAGGCGCGAACACGCTCAGGATATTGCCCGTGAGCGTCCCCAATATCACCATATCCTCATACAGCGGCGCTTTCGCCCCCGTATGCGTCCTGCCGGCAAAGCGCGGGATCAGCCCTACCGCAAGGAGTACGGTAAATACGCCCGCCGAGGTCATAAGGCCAAAGCTGCACCCCAGCGCCGCAAGGCATATCCTTCTAAGAAGCATCGATCGTTTTCTCCTCTCTGTCCGCAGTCTCGATCAGGGTATCGTCCACATCTTTTTCATAGATCCGCATTTCCACCTCGATCGGCGTAGGATCCCTCGTGATCCGCCTGCCGCCGATATGATTGAAAAACAGGGTGATCCCCACGGCCAGCCCGAGGGAATAGCTTATCTCTAACGCGGTAAAGCCGCCGGAGGTCTGTCCCATGACCTGCTCGTAAAATCTTCCAAAAAGATCCCGTATCCCGATATCGTTATGAAAGGCCATGATCGTAAACGCCGTTCCGAAAAAGCTGACCAGCGATACGAACGCGACTTTTATCCATACCATCGGCCCGTTCGTCTCGGGGGCCTTTACCAGCTTCATCAGGGTATCCTGCTCCCCGACGTTCTCCACCGCGATCCCTTTTCCCAAGCCCTGCACCAGCTCGATCAGGCGCAGGGCGCTGATTACCGTCCTCTTTTCCCCGTTTGGGCAAAACTGATATACCTTCAGTGCTCTCGCTTTCGTCTTTATCGTTTCATTGCTGCAGGTCACGGAAGCGATATCTTTTAAAAACACTTCCTCTTTTTCCACTTCCGCGTTCCGTTTCGGTTTGATATAAACGACGATGTTTTCCATAGGCTTTGCTTCTTTTCCGATATCCGTCTCCACGCGTTTTCTTTAAGACTCTCCTGCGGGTCCCAGCGCACCCTTTCGTTGTCCGAACACCGTATAGTATGCCTGCCGTATGAAAAAATATGCATAAATGCCGTCCAAAATCCGGCTTTCGTATTATCGCGCCTGCAGATTGCGGTTCAAGACTCGTAAGCGAGTCTTGGCGCGAGATTCGGGTCTGCTTTTGCAGACAGCTTCCGATCCGAATCTCTGCGCATCCCGCGCGGAGCGCAGATCAGATGGGGATTATGGAGTCATCTCCCATCTGATATAATTTTTTAATTTTACGATCCTATCCTGCGTATCGACGCCCTCCTCGTTTTGTTCGATCGGGATCGTATCTACGACCTTTCCGTCATCCGTTTTGACCAGATACGAATCGTTTTCGCATTCTATGTACCGATCCCCATATACGAGCCGCTGGCCCATATCGTCTTTGGAAAGGTGCGCCTCGTCGGCGGCCTTCAGATAGGGCATATAGGTATTCTGCGACCACTGAGAGCGGGTCTGCATCACGGAAAACAGATAAGGTTTCGTATCCGCGCAGGCGTTGCTCAGCTTTCCGTAGCTGCCGGGCCGGAACACATCGTATTTCACGTAATAATACCGCCACGGATATTCCTTTTTCTGCTCGCATTCCGTCAGGAACGCATTCACGATCCCCTCTAGGATCTTATCGTCAAACGACTCGTGGCCGGAGAGCAGCTCAACTAGGATTTGACTTGTACGGTCAAAACCAGAATTTGCGCTCTTATGGAACAGTTCGTCCCACGCAAGCTGCCAAGATCTGGAAGCATACTGATACCGCCATTTATTCCGTTCCTGCTGCCCGTAGTCCCCGATACTCATCAGCGCGCGGTCTATCCAGTCCCAGCCGCAGGAAAACAGCGATTCAAACCTTTCCTTCAGATCCAGATTCTCCAGCCCGAGGATCGCGATCTGCCCCCTGAGCATGGGATGATCCTCCAGCTCATACAACTCCTGCGCCCGCTCGGGATTCTGCGCAAGAAATTCGATCTTGTCCTTTTCTTCCTGAATCTGGTTGACGTTAAAGCTGTTCTCGATCGAATCATCCGTCGTACCGGTCATAATGACCGCCTCGGTCTGCGCAAGAATCGCCGGTATCCGGTTCCGGTCGATTCTGTCGCTGACCTCGTCCGCGGAATTTTGTATCAGATTATTGACGATCCGTATCCTTCTCGCAAACTCGCCGTGCGTTACGGTGTCCGCATTTCTAAGATAATAGGTCGCCGCATAAAAAAGCACGAACCGATTCAGCGGAAATCGGTTCCTGTCCAGATACAGACGGATACAGTCTCCAAAGATATCGATCTGGTAGCGGCTCTCCACAACGATCTTGCCTCTCTCATGGCGGTGCGACATGACGTTTGTGAGAAAGTCCGCCGCGGAAGCATAGCCCGCCGTCGTACACCAGCAGTCAAAGCAGTCCTCCATGATACGGATATTCTCGGCTGCCTCTACCGGATCCCCGGAAAAATACCGCTGCAGCAGGTCAAGCTCGTCGCCGCTCCTTCCCTGCGGGGATTCTCCCTTTTTATAGCAGAGCATATCGCATATAAAGTTAAAATACCGCAAAAACGCCTCATCGGGCACGGCGTCGTCAGGCGCGGCATTCTCCTTATCGCAATATCTCCAGAGAAGATCCGTCCATTCCCGGTCGATCTTAGCCATGATCCGCTCGGCGGCTGCCCCATCGACCGCCTTGATATCCCTTTCCAGCTCCGCCTTGAAATGCTCAAACCGCGTCAGCGGCTTTCCCCGGGAGTTCATGCGGATATACAGCTCGTCGGTAAGGCCCATATCCTTGATCGGGAGAAAATAAAACGTGACGGCATTCCTTTTAAGGCTTCCCCAGATATCCCCGATCTCCCGAAAGCGCTCGTCCATTTCATCCAGCACGACCAGCATGGAACGGATCGTCGGATCCTTTTTCCAATCTAACGGAAACCATGTCTGATTTATGATCTCATCGGAAATACGGCCCTGAAACGACGGCGCGAAGGCCGTCAGCTCCATGCAGAAATCACGGGCGCTGTACCTCGTCTCATAGCTGAAGTTCCGTAAAAATCCCCATTCTTCCTCCGGCGCCTTTTCTTTCTTGGCCGCGTACCAGTGAAGCAAAAACAGGGTAGTCAATCTCTGCTGCCCGTCTAACGGCGTCATGACGCCCCGCTCGTCAATATCCCCGTATATGAAATCCAGTGCGATCGGCCGTCCCGAAACCGCGTCCGCCAGCGATTCCAAAAAACGCTTCCTTACCCTGTCAACCTCTGGATTGCGCCTGCCCTGCGCATAATCCCGCTGTATCATGGGGATCACGATCTTTTGGATCGTTACCGGCCCCGTTTCGCTCTCAAAGGCGCAGTCAAAAATATCCATAAAGGAGTGCAGTCTCGTTTCCATATCATCTCTCTCTTTCCAAAAGGATCGGTTCCTTTAGATAAGCCGACAGGACACGGTTTATCGCCTTTGTATACGCCTCCCTGTCGGCCTGCGCCCAGAAATGGAGCTGATTTTCCGCAGACGGCGTATAATATTTTAAAAACACCATCTTCGTACAAAACGGGATATACTGTCCCCGTTTATCCATTTCCACGATCATATTGCGCTTTACGTCAAAGGCGGCGTTACTTAACGCGGCGTTGTCGCTTGCGTTCAAAAGGGCCAGATTGGCGATCGAATGCAGATATTCCGTGCTGCCCTTTGTGGAAAGCAGCTCTATGACCTCCTGCTGCAGCGCGTCAAATTCTGCCCGTTCCAGCTTTTCCTTTTTTACCGCGGCCTGCATATCTAGGACCAGCCCCTCCCGGCTCCTGCCGACCGCCTGCACGGACGGGATATGCAGTTCCAGCCATTCCTTCCATATCTCCTGCGTGCGCATACCCTCCGACTGCTGCGCGTGGATATGCTCCAGACTCCACGATACCTTATTTTCTCCCCGGAATTTCAGCTTATCAAACGGGAACCACTGCGTATGCTCCCCGTTCTGCCGTACCGATTCCACATTAAATAAAAGCAGCAGCGTGCTTATCTTCCTGTAATCCGTCGGCCTTTCATAGCTTAACTCGGAGTAATTCCCGGATATCGCGATACTGCTTCGGATATGATCGTCCAGCTTTTCCATAAATACGTCTTTGGTCTTGCCCGCAGCCTCGTGAAATATCTCCTGCAGCGTCATCGTATCCGAGGCGATCAGGTATCCGATCTTGTGATAAAGGGTATGGTCTTCAAACCAATCCTTCAAAACGAGAAAGGTCCGCTGGATCCTTCTCCAGATCTCATCTAGGGAGCTTATCCTTCGCATTTCATCAAAGCGGAAAAATGTATAATAGGTTTCGCGGTTTTCGGGCTTTTTGCCGGAGATCAGATCTAGGATCAGGTCTATCCTTGTCTGATATCCGCCGCTTTCCCGATTTGTCAGAAAATACCAGAGCGAATCGTTATGCAGCTCCTTTTCCATATTGTCCCACCAAAGCGCGATCTCTTCCCGCTTCTCTTTATCCATTCCGCCGCCCGTATCCCTGCTTAAAAACATCGCCTTAACGAGCTCCGCGCTCGTCAGCGGGATCTTCCCGATGTTCAGCCGCGTAAACAGAGAGACCGCGTCCTCCTTTTCGCCCACCTCATACCAGATGACCTTTACGTTTTCCTTAAAATATTCAAAGATATGCATGACCCGGATCTGCAGATCCTCTTCAAACCAGCGCTTTATGCACCCGTATGCATTGGCCATGAACCAGAAATCGATATTTTCCTCTTTCCGGTCAAGATTGATATTTCTCAAAAATTCTTCCGAGCGGGCCCTCGTCTCATAGGAGAGCGAAAACGCCGGTTCTCCAAAGAAAGGATTGACATTCTTCATATAACGGTAAATAAGATACAGCGTGGTAAGCCTCTGCTGCCCGTCTATCAGCTCGCAGGCGCCGCCCTTTTTACATACGACGATAGGCTGCAGGCAGTAATTCTTTTTCCCGTTCTGGTAGACGTCGTCCAAAAGCCTCGTAACCTCCGCGTCGCCCCATCTGTAGCCGCGCTGATAAGAGGGCACGTAAAACGTTCCCTTGATATCGCCGACCAGTTTTGCCGCAAGAACAATCTCATTTCTCATAAGCCGTTATCCTTTGTCTCTCTCTCCCCATATAACCCCATAAGTATTCCGATCAAATCCCAAATCCGCTCTTTTCACGCATCATACCGGCTGCATATTGGCAATTTCTTTTACTCTTTCAATCGGCAGCTCCGTCACGGCCGCAATATCCTCGATTGAAAATTTCCCTAATCCAATTAATCGCTCAACTGTTTTTTCTTTTTCATATTCAATGCCCTCTTCATACTTCTCCTGATAATTCATCTGTAAAGTCATATAATCCAGCCTCCATTTCTCATTCTTTCTGACAGACTGTACCGCCTCGGCCAGCTCTCTGGTAAAGTCGTCCTCCGGCTCCTTGCCGTCAATAAAATTCAACAGCCTTTTCATCTCCGGCGTGACGTCGTCCATTGTGCCCTTTGTATTCAAAATGATCTTTGTTGTATCATCGCCCAAACCTAATTTTGGATTTTGAATGCAGCGGTTTTCAAATGTATAAATATGCCTGCCCTCGCCAAATAAATCAAAGGTGCATACAAAAATGACAAAACTTCGTTTCAATCCTCTGTAATTCTCTCCCTTTTCCAAGATATTCAGATCGATCATTCCTTGATAGTATCTTGTTCTCTTTGGAAGATTCTTATTTTCCGTCGTCTGCATTTCAATATTGTAAACCGTATTATTTCCGTCCTCTACATAGATATCCAGTCGGACGCTCTTTGCATCCGCAGACAGATCAATGATCTCCTGTGATTTAGGATATTCAATACGGGATATCTTTACTCCAAGCACCCGCTCCAAAAACGGTTTGCAGAATTTAGGATTTCTCCATAATAACGCTCCTTTATTCTTGTATTATAATATGCGCCCATATTCTGGGACAACCTTTGATACAATCGAAACGGGAAAGAAAAAAACGGAAACGCATACCCCTTGTAAAGTGGAGTTGTCTCAGCAACAAACGGGAAGCTGCCTATTTCTTCTTTTTCGGCTTTGGCGCTGGCAGTTCCTCATACATGGCGTTGAATAAACCTGTCAAAAACTCTCTGTTGTCAACTTCTTCTACCAGCAACATCTCTTTCGCTCCCTCATAGGGCAATTCATACGGAGCTGTCGGCATATAGCGGATCGCTGCTTTTATTGGTTTTACAAGCAGCCTGTCATCATAAATACCGCCTACGATTTTGCCACGGTAATAGAGGATAAATTCTCCCATCATAGCTCGATATGTAATTTCATCTAATTCGGATAACTGCCCTAAAACAAATTCTAAATATTCTTTACTTGACGCCATTATTCCAACTCCCGATTGTTCTATTCGCTTCAAAGAGGCCCCGCCTCTCCGCTTTCAGCGTTCTTCAATAAGACGTTTTATTCACGGAACGCCGATAACTTGCAAACATTGCAATAGTTCCCCTCTGTAAACCCAGATTCACAGCAAGACTTTCTTCAAATCCTCAACATACTGTGCCTGCTGTTTTTTCAAATAGGCTTTCACGAACGGTCTCATGATTACTTTCTTCGCTGTAACTTCCTCCATAAACGCAATCTCCGTCCGCCCTCCATCACTACGGAATATTCCTGTCCAGTGTCCCTTCATGTTATCATTTTCCATATCAAACTCCCAGCGCTTATACGGTTCTAGGAACGTAACGGTAAAGTTGATCGGGTATCCTGCCTTTGTATATTCCACAAACTGCTTATCATTCAGAATCTCGATTTTATCCAGATCGCTGCGCCACCCATAATTTTTAAGAGACGTGACGATCTCCCATACTTTCTGCACACTGCTTTCAAAAGAAACTTTTATTTTTGAGACAGCCATTTAGATCTCCTGTATACAATATTATTTCTTCTTTTTCGTCGTTTTGTTTTATCATAGCAAAATCCGGCCGCACTTTCAACCGCGCAAATGCAATCCCTAACAATGTGTTACTGTCAAGTGTTCGTTGGCAACTTTTTTTCACACACGATCTTTCATACCCTTTTTCCCCCTCTTTCAGTGGCGCTTTTGCCGACATCCGGATCTCTCCATACAATTCTTCTGCCTTCTCTTTCTCAAATACCCATATTTTCCCCTCGTATTATAAAGTAGTAGTGTTTATAGACCCTCTCCAAGGTCTGTGTGCTATACTGTTTAAGATACTATGGAT
>CANQTG010000010.1 GCA_947626715.1 uncultured Lachnospiraceae bacterium
CTATATCGCGAAGGATTCCTCGGTCAATGACGAGATCGATAAGCTGCGCCTGTCCGCGACGGCGTCTTTGACGGAACGGCGGGACGTGGTGGTCGTAGCCAGCGTTTCCTGTATTTACGGTCTGGGCAGTCCCGACGATTATCAGGGGATGACCGTATCGCTGCGGCCGGGCATGGTAAAGGATCGGGACAGCGTGATACGGGAACTGATCGATATGCAGTATAACCGAAACGATATGGAGATCGGGCGCTGCAATTTCCGCGTCCGGGGAGACGTGCTGGAGGTATATCCGGCGCAGGGCGGAGACTATCTGATCCGTATCGAATTTTTTGGAGACGAGATCGACCGTATCGCGGAGGTCGAGATCCTCTCCGGCAAGGTGCACACATATTTAGAGCACGTTGCGATCTTTCCGGCTTCGCATTACGTGGTGCCGCAGGAAAAGATCAACCGGGCCTGCGAGACGATCGGGCAGGAGTTAGAGGAAAGGGTGCGCTATTTTAAGAGCGAGGACAAGCTTTTAGAGGCCCAGCGCATTGCGGAACGGACGAATTTCGATATTGAAATGCTGCGCGAGACGGGCTTTTGCTCCGGGATCGAGAACTATTCCAGACATTTGAGCCAGATGGAGCCGGGCGTGCCGCCGATGACGCTGATGGATTATTTTAAAGATGATTATCTGATCATCATAGACGAATCCCATATGACGGTGCCGCAGATCGGGGCGATGTATGCGGGGGACCGTTCGCGCAAGACGACGCTGGTGGATTACGGGTTCCGTCTGCCGTCCGCGCTGGATAACAGGCCGTTGGCCTTCCATGAATTTGAGGAACATATCGATCAGCTGTTGTTTGTTTCCGCCACGCCGTCGACCTACGAGCAGGAGCATGAGCTGCTGCGGGCGGAACAGATTATCCGTCCTACCGGTCTATTGGATCCCGAGGTCTTTGTCCGGCCTGTGGAGGGGCAGATCGACGATCTGATCTCGGAGGTAAATAAGGTGGTCGCAAGGAAAGATAAAGTGCTGATCACCACACTTACCAAGAAGATGGCGGAGGATCTGACCGATTATATGCGTGAGGTCGGGATCCGCGTGCGGTATCTGCATTCCGATATCGATACGCTGGAGCGCGCCGAGATCATACGGGATATGCGGCTGGACGTATTCGATGTGCTGGTCGGGATCAACCTTTTGCGGGAGGGGCTGGATATTCCCGAGATCGCGCTCGTGGCGATCCTAGACGCGGATAAGGAGGGTTTTTTGCGTTCCGAGACCTCTCTGATCCAGACGATCGGGCGCGCGGCGCGGAACGCGCAGGGGCATGTGATCCTGTACGCGGATGTGATGACGGATTCCATGCGCGCGGCGATCGACGAGACGAACCGGCGGCGGGAGATCCAGCAGAAATATAACGATGCGCACGGGATCACGCCGCAGACGATACAAAAGGCGGTGCGCGATCTGATCAGTATTTCCAAAGAGGTGGCGAAAGAAGAAGTCGCCTTTGAGAAGGATCCGGAGTCTATGGACAAAGAGGAGCTGGAAAAGCTGATCGCCTCCGTGCAGAAAAAGATGAAAAAAGCGGCTGCGGAGCTGGATTTTGAAACGGCCGCACAGCTGCGGGATCAGATGATAGGATTGAAAAAGCATTTGCTGGAATTGGAGAAGGAAAATGAGTGAGAGGAAAAAAATGCTTCCGCGTGAATATATTAAGATACGGGGCGCTAACGAGCACAATCTAAAGGGAATCGACGTGGATATCCCGAGGAACGCCCTCGTGGTTCTGACAGGACTGTCAGGTTCGGGGAAATCCTCCCTTGCGTTTGATACGATCTATGCGGAAGGCCAGCGCAGATATATGGAATCCCTGTCCTCCTACGCCAGACAGTTTTTGGGGCAGATGGAAAAGCCCGACGTGGAAAAGATAGAAGGCTTATCGCCCGCGATCTCGATCGATCAAAAGTCCACGAACCGCAACCCGCGTTCCACGGTGGGGACGGTAACGGAGATCTACGACTATTTCCGCCTGCTGTATGCGAGGATCGGGACGCCGCACTGCTACCGCTGCGGCAGGGAGATCCGCAGGCAGACGGTGGATCAGATGGTGGATCAGATCATGTCGCTGCCGGAAGGGAGCCGGATCCAGCTCCTTTCTCCGATCGTCAGGGGGAAAAAGGGCGAACACGCGAAGGTATTGGAACGGGCCAGACGGGGCGGCTATGTCCGTGTCCGTATCGACGGCAGCCTGTATGAGCTGACGGAGGAGATCCGGCTGGATAAGAATATCAAGCACTATATCGAGATCGTAGTGGACAGGCTGGTCGTAAAGCCGGGGATAGAGCGGCGTCTGACGGATTCCGTCGAGAATGCGCTCTCGATCTCGGACGGGCTTCTGCAGGCCGATGTGATAGGCGGGGAGCCGATGAACTTCAGCCAGAATTTTGCCTGCCCGGACTGCGGGATCAGCATGGAGGAGATCGAGCCGCGCAGCTTTTCCTTTAACAATCCGTTCGGCGCCTGTCCGGTCTGCTACGGTCTGGGCTATAAGATGGAATTTGACGAGGATCTGATGATACCGGATAAATCCCTGAGTATCAACGAGGGGGCGATCGTGGTGCTGGGCTGGCAGTCCTGCGCCGAACCGGGGAGCTTTACCAACGCGATCCTGCGGGCGCTGGCAAAGGAATATCAGTTTTCGCTGGATACGCCCTTTGCAGACTATCCTGAAAAAATCCGCCATATCCTGATCCACGGGACGGACGGGAAGGAGGTGCTCGTGCATTATAAGGGGCAGCGCGGGGAGGGAGTCTACCCGATCGCGTTCGAGGGACTGATCAAGAACGTGGAGCGCCGCTACCGCGAGACCTATTCGGACGCTTCCAAACAGGAGTACGAGACCTTTATGCGGATCACGCCCTGTAAGGAATGCCGGGGAATGCGCCTGAAAAAGGAATCTTTGGCGGTAACGGTCTGCGGCCGGAACATTTACGAGATCACCTCTATGTCGATCCGCGCGCTGAAGGATTTTCTGGACGAGATGAAGCTGAGCGAATATCAGGAGCTGATCGGCAGACAGGTGCTTCGGGAGATACGGGCGAGAGTGGGATTTCTGGTAGACGTGGGGCTGGATTACCTCTCCCTGACGCGGGCGACCGGGACGCTCTCGGGCGGCGAGGCGCAGCGTATCCGTCTGGCGACACAGATCGGCTCGGGTCTGGTCGGGGTCTGCTATATTTTAGACGAGCCCAGTATCGGCCTTCATCAGCGGGACAACGACAAGCTGCTCGGCACGTTAAAAAGCCTGCGCGATCTGGGGAATACCTTGATCGTCGTGGAGCACGACGAGGATACGATGCGGGAGGCGGACTATATCGTGGATATCGGGCCGGGCGCGGGGGCGCACGGCGGCGAGGTCGTGGCATGCGGCACGGCGGAGGAGATCATGGCGCAGCCCGCGTCCGTGACCGGACAGTATTTGAGCGGCGTGCGCAGGATCCCCGTACCCAAGAGCAGGCGCAGGCCGACGGGATTTTTAACGATACGGAAGGCGGCGGAGAATAATCTGAAACGGATCGACGTCGAGATCCCGCTCGGCGTGATGACCTGTGTGACAGGCGTGTCAGGTTCCGGGAAAAGCTCGCTGATCAACGAGATCCTTTACAAAGCGCTGGCGCGCGCCTTAAACCGCGCGAGGACGATACCGGGCAGGCATGAGAGGATCGACGGGACGGAGCAGCTGGATAAGGTCATCAATATCGACCAGTCCCCCATCGGCAGGACGCCGCGCTCCAATCCGGCGACCTATACGGGCGTGTTCGATCTGATCCGCGACCTGTTCGCGGGGACGCAGGACGCCCGCGCGAAGGGCTATAAAAAAGGGAGATTCAGCTTTAACGTAAAGGGCGGGCGCTGCGAGGCGTGCAGCGGCGACGGGATCATTAAGATCGAAATGCACTTCCTGCCGGACGTATACGTGCCCTGCGAGGTCTGTCAGGGAAAGCGCTATAACAGGGAAACGCTGGAAGTCCGCTATAAGGGGAAAAATATCTTTGACGTGCTGGATATGACGGTGGAGGAGGCGGTCTCGTTTTTTGAGAATGTGCCTTCGATCCAGAATAAGATACAGACGCTTTACGACGTCGGCCTTTCCTATATCAAATTGGGGCAGCCCTCTACGACGCTTTCGGGCGGCGAGGCGCAGCGGATCAAGCTGGCCTCGGAGCTGAGCAGGCGCAGCACGGGAAAGACCATCTATATACTGGACGAGCCTACGACGGGCCTGCATTTTGCAGATGTGCAGAAGCTGGTGGAGATCCTGCACCGCCTTGCGGAGGGCGGCAATACGGTGGTAGTGATCGAGCACAATCTGGACGTGATCAAAACGGCGGATTATATCATCGATATGGGGCCGGAGGGCGGCGACGGGGGCGGCACGGTCGTAGCCGTGGGCACGCCCGAAGAGATCGCCGAAAATAAAGCTTCCTACACCGGCGTTTATGTCAAAAAAATGTTGGAAAAGGGCTAAAGTTTTCCGTATAAAGTACGATATAAGAAATGAGGGACACGGTGAAAAGGAAATAATCCTGCACGGACGCAGCGGTAAAGACAGAAGGATCTGTTTTGTCTGCTGCGTTCTTTAAAATTTTGTGAATTTTTGGAAAACCCTTTGAAAATGCGTGGTATTAGGTTATAATGTTATAATATCGCGGAGCGGTGCGGACAGGGCGCGGCCTCGCGCGGTACGGATGAATGTTTAAAGCGCGGACATTTGGAAAACATTATGATAGACGACCATGAGAAAGGGGTTTGGAACATGCAGTATACGGATATCGGAATTGACTTGGGGACCGCAAGCATTCTTGTTTATATAAGAGGTAAGGGCGTTGTTTTAAAGGAGCCGTCCGTCGTGGCGTTTGACAGAGATACGAACAGGATCAAGGCGATCGGCGAGGACGCGCGCCTGATGTTGGGGAGGACTCCCGGCAATATCGTGGCGGTCAGGCCGCTGCGTCAGGGCGTGATCTCGGATTATACCGTGACGGAAAAGATGATGAAATATTTCATCCAGAAGGCTCTCGGCAAAAAGACCTTTCGTAAGCCGCGCATCGCGGTATGCGTGCCGAGCGGCGTTACGGAGGTGGAAAAGAAGGCCGTGGAGGATGCGACCTATCAGGCGGGAGCCAGAGAGGTCTCCATCATAGAGGAACCGATCGCGGCGGCGATCGGCGCGGGGATCGATATCTCCAAGCCTTGCGGGAATATGATCGTGGACATTGGGGGCGGCACCTCGGATATCGCCGTGATCTCGCTCGGCGGCACGGTGGTCAGCGCGTCGATCAAGATCGCGGGCGACGACTTTGATGAAGCGATCGTGCGGTACATGCGGAAAAAGCATAATCTGCTGATCGGCGAGCGGACGGCGGAGGACTTAAAGATCAAGATCGGCTCCGCGTATAAGCGGCCGGAAGTGGATTTTATGGACGTAAGGGGCAGGAATCTGGTGACGGGCCTGCCGAAAACGATCAAGGTCTCTTCCGAGGAGACGGAGGAGGCGCTGAAGGAGACGACGTCCCAGATCATCGAGACGATCCACAGCGTTTTGGAGAAGACGCCGCCGGAATTAGCGGCCGATATCGCGGATCGGGGTATCGTGCTGACGGGAGGCGGAAGCCTTCTGCGCGGCTTAGAGGATCTGATCGAGGCCAAGACGGGGATCAATACGATGACGGCGGAGGATCCGATGACGGCGGTCGCGATCGGCACGGGGAAATACGTGGAATTTCTGGCCGGTTACAGAGACGGGGAATGATACTGCGGGAGGTATAGGATGTTAAAAGGCTTATATACGGCGTATACCGGTATGATAAACGAACAGCACAGGATGGATACGCTTACGAACAATCTCGCCAACAGCGCGACGATCGGCTTTAAGAAGGAGGGCGCTACTTCGCAGTCCTTTCAAGACGTGCTTGCCTATAAGATCAAGGATACCTCGGAAACGCCGAATCTTGCGCGCCGGATCGGGGCGATGAGCCTAGGCGTCAAGATCGGGGAAAATTATACGGACTATACGGAAGGGCCGCTGCGCGAGACGGGGAATACCTTCGATCTGGCGCTCGCGGGGCCGGGATTCTTTCAGATAGAGTTTACCAATAAGGCGGGCGTGACCTCTACCAAATATACCAGAGACGGGAGCTTCCAGCTGACGGAAGAAGGGGTCTTGGTGACGAAGGACGGGGACTTCGTGTTAGATGACGACGGCGAACATATTGAACTGGATCCGCTCGCGGAGACGGAGATCGTAGAAAACGGCGATATCTACCAAAAGGGACGGCGGGTAGCGACGATCGGGGTCACGGACTTTGAAGACTATAATTATTTAGAGCATTACGGCGAGACGCTTTTCCAGACTGTGGAAGGCGCTCAGGAGAGAGAGGCGCAGGCCGATGTCATCTCGGGGTATCTGGAGCATTCCAACGTTCAGGTCGTAAAAGAAATGGTGGATATGATCAATGTTGCCAGAGCCTATGAGACAAATCAAAAGGTCATACAGACGAACGACAGCACGCTGGAGATCGCGGTAAGCCAGCTTGGCAGGCTGCAGAGCTAACGGCAGACGGCATTGAGGAGGGAACGCTATGGTAAGATCGTTATGGTCGGCGGCGACGGGAATGATCGCCCAGCAGACAAACATTGACACGATTGCAAACAATCTTGCAAACGTAAATACTACGGGCTATAAGACGGAGGTCGCGAATTTTAAATCCCTGTTATATCAGACCCTGCAGACGCGCACCACGACTGCGAACGGCGAGATAAAGCCGGTAGGCGCGCAGGTGGGGCTGGGCGTGCGCAATTCTTCGATCAGCCCTATCTTCAAGCAGGGGGCGTTTCAGGATTCGGAAAGCGATACGGATTTCGCGATCAACGGCAAGGGCTTTTTCGGCGTTGTGGCGGAAAACGGGGACACCTATTATACGAGAAACGGCAATTTTTATCTGAGCCGGAACGACAGCGGCGGCCTGACCTTGTGTACGGCGGACGGTTATCCGGTCTTAAATACCGCGGGCAGGGAGATCACCTTTAACCGGAATTATGTGGCGAGCAATCTGTCCGTGTCGGAGGACGGGGAATTCTTTTATCCCGATGCGGACGGGAATCCGCAGTCTCTGGGCATTACGATCGGCCTGTTCCAGTTCAATAACCCGACGGGCTTAAATCGGCTCGGCGGCAGCTATTACGGAGAGAGCACGGCCAGCGGAGAGGCGATCAACGAGGCGAGAAGCAATAACGTGGAAAAGAGCGAGATCGTACAGGGCTATCTGGAGCGCTCCAACGTACAGGTCGTAGACGAAATGGTCAATATGATCGTGGCGCAGCGCGCCTATGAGATGAATTCCAAAGCGATCACAACGTCTGATGAAATGCTCCAGCAGGCGAATAATCTGAAACGTTAGGAAGGCTGAGAACGGCGGGGAGGGTTTGCTATGGATCTGAGCGGGCTGAGTTCCATTTATACGGATTATCTCAAGACGCAGTCCGATGACCGGAGGCTGGAAAAGCTGAAAGCGGACTGGAACGAAAAAAATAAGGGAAGCGACGACGAGCAGCTGATGGATGCCTGCAAGCAGTTTGAATCCTACTTTGTGGAGCAGATGTATAAGGCGATGGCTAAGACGGTTCCGGAAACGGAATACAGCTTCCAGTCTACCGGGACGATGGTAGATTATTATAAGGACAATATGATCCAAGAGATCGCCAGTATGTCAACGGAGTCGGGCGGGCTGGGGCTGGCGCAGATGCTTTATGAACAGATGAAGATCAACAATGGTTCCGATCAATAACGGATATCAGGAAAGGACAGGGGGCTGCTTTTCGAAGCAGCCCTTGTTTGCGGTTTTAGGATAACATGGAAACGCTGAAGGGCTATGTGGAGCATATCATATATCAGAACGAGGATAACGGCTATACCGTGATGGAGCTGGTCTGCGGAGAGGAGGAGATCACCTGCGTGGGAACGCTGCGCGGGCTCGAACCGGGGGAGAGCGTAGAGCTGACGGGGGAGTACGCGGAGCATTATCTGTACGGCAGACAGTTTCAGATACAGAGCTATACGGCGCTGCTGCCGGACGATATCGTGAGTATGCAGAGATATCTCGGCTCGGGGGCCATTCGGGGGATCGGGGAGGCGCTGGCGGCGCGGATCGTCAAATATTTCGGGCAGGATACCTTTCGGATCATAGAGGAAGAGCCGGAGCGATTATCCGAGGTAAAGGGGATCAGCGAGCGGATCGCGCGGGAGATCTCCATGCAGTTTACGGAGAAGCGGGACGGGCGGGATGCAATGCTGTTTTTGCAAAAGTACGGGATCTCGGGCGCTTTGGCGGCGAAGATCTACAATGCCTACGGTATGAGGCTGTATGGCGTCATGCGGGAAAACCCGTATCTTTTGGCGGAAGATATCGAGGGCGTAGGCTTTCGCACGGCAGACGAGATCGCCGCGCGGGTCGGGATCTGTGCGGATTCCGATCACCGGATCTGCAGCGGCCTTTTGTATACGCTGCAGCAGGCGTCCGGCGAAGGGAACGTCTATCTCCCCAAAGATGACCTGTTAGCGCAGGCGTCGCAGATACTCGGGCTGACGGCCGGACAGATCGAGCCGCAGCTTGCCAATCTGATGATGGATAAGAAGATCGTCATCAAGGAAAAGGAGGGCGGGCAGATCGTCTATAGTATGCCGTACTATTATGCGGAATTAAACTGCGCGAGAATGCTACACGATCTGAACGTTTCGCAGGACGGCGCGGACGGGCCGGAGCGGGAGGAAAAGGAAGCGGCGCTGCAGAAGATACGGACGCTGGAGAAGGAGCTGGCTATCGAATTGGACGAGCTGCAGCGGCTGGCGGTGTTGGAAAGCGTCAGAAACGGCCTGCTGATCCTTTCCGGCGGCCCGGGGACCGGCAAGACGACGACGATCAATATGATCATCCACTATTTTGAACGGGAGGGAATGGATATCCTTCTGGCGGCGCCGACGGGCAGGGCGGCAAAGCGCATGACGGAGGCGACGGGCTATGAGGCCCGGACGATACATAGGCTGCTGGAGCCGGGCGGTCCGGCGGATACGCCAAAGAAGCGGGCTTTTTTTGAACGGAATGAGGAAAACCCGCTGGAAACGGACGTATTGATCATCGACGAGATGTCGATGGTGGATCTGCACCTCTTTCAGGCGCTGTTAAAGGCGGTGAGCGTAGGGACGAGGCTTATCATGGCGGGCGACGTCAATCAGCTCCCCAGCGTGGGGCCGGGGCAGGTCTTAAAGGATCTGATCGACAGCGGATATTTTCCGGTGGTAATGCTGCAGAAGATCTTCCGTCAGGCCAGAGAGAGCGATATCGTGGTCAACGCCCACCGGATCCACAATGGGCAGCAGATCAAGATGGACAACCAGAGCAGGGATTTCTTTTTTCTGGAAAGAAAGGATGTGAACGTCATCTACAAGCATATGGTGCAGCTTATCACGGAGAAGCTGCCGCGTTATGTGAAGGCGCAGCCGTATGACATTCAGGTGTTGACGCCAATGCGGAAGGGCAATCTGGGCGTGGAGACCCTGAACCAGATCCTGCAGCAGTATATGAATCCTCCAAGCGGGCATAAAAAGGAGTATCGGCACGGGGAACGCCTGTTCCGCGAAGGGGATAAAGTCATGCAGATCAAAAACAATTATCAGCTGGAATGGGAGATCGTGAGCCGCTATGGGATCCCGGTCGATAAGGGGCTGGGCGTTTTTAACGGGGACATGGGCCGGATCCTGCAGATCAGCGAGTTCGCGCAGACCATGACGGTGGAATATGACGAGGGCAGGCGGGTGCAGTATCCCTTTTCCGGTCTGGACGAGCTGGAGCTCTCCTATGCCGTTACGATCCACAAATCGCAGGGGAGCGAATATCCGGCCGTTATCATACCGCTGCTCTCGGGCCCGAAAATGCTGATGAACCGCAATCTGCTCTATACGGGGGTGACAAGGGCGAGAGACTGCGTGACCATATTGGGGAGCCGCAAGACGGTGTTAGAAATGGTGCAGAACGAACGGCAGCAGAGGCGTTATTCCGGGCTGGCCGACAGGATAAAGGAGATCATGAGAGAAGAAAAACAGATATGACAGGATGGGATCTTTTGTTTCCAAGACGCTGCCCCGTATGCGACCGCGTACAGCCGGCGGGAAGGCTGATCTGCCCGGACTGCGAGGCCGGACTGCATAAGATAAACAGTCCGTTCTGTAAGAAGTGCGGGAAGCCTCTTTTGGATGAGCAGTCGGAATACTGCGGGGACTGCGCCCGCGGGAAGCACCGGTATCTGGAGGGCAGGGCGCTGTACGAATATCCCGCCGTGCGCAGGAGCCTGTACCGCTTTAAATACGGGGGAAGACGGGAGTATGCCGAATATTACGGGCGGGAGCTGGCGGCGCATTTGAAAGAGGCGATCCTGCGATGGGAGCCGGACGCGCTGGTGCCCGTGCCGCTGCACAGGGCGAGAAGGCGGGAGCGGGGATACAATCAGGCGGAGGCGCTGGCGCGCGTGCTGGGAAAAGCGCTGGGGATCCCGGTGAGAAGCCGTCTGGTAAAGCGGGTCAAAAAGACGCTTCCCCAGAAACGGCTGGATCGCCGGATGCGCCAAAATAATTTGAAAAGGGCTTTTAAAATAAGCGGAAATGTTGTAAAATTAAATACAATTATAATCATTGACGACATCTATACGACGGGCAGCACGATCGACGCCGTGGCGTCGGCCCTGCAGGAAGCCGGAGTCAGCCGGATCTATTACATTTCGCTTGCCATCGGCAGGAACTGAGGAAAGGGAGGACATCGATATGGAAGTACGTAACTGCAGAAAATGTGGAAGGATATTCAATTATATATCGGGAATGCCGATCTGCCCCATATGTAAGGAAGAAAATGAGAAAAAGTTCCATGAGGTAAAGGAATACATACGGGAGAACCATAAAGCGACGATACCGCAGATCTGCGAGGACTGCGGCGTGGACAGGAATCAGGTCTATCACTGGATCCGCGAGGAGAGGCTGGTATTTGCGGACGATTCGCCGGTGGGGATCAACTGCGAGAAGTGCGGCGCGAGCATTAAAACGGGGCGCTTCTGCGAGAAATGCAAGGCGGATATGGCAAACCACCTTCAGGAGTCCATCGCAAAGCCCAAGCCCCTTCAGGAAGCGAGGAAGAAACAGGTCTCTTCCAAGGAGAAAATGCGTTTTCTGGATCACTGAGCCTTTCTGCGTAAGCGAGACCTGAATTTACAGGCAGAGGGATTTATGGTATGCTGTATAATATTGCAGTCTATAAGGAGATACGCCGATGCTGAATGAGGAACGAATCCGGCTGATGACGAAAATGGCGGCCTATGAGGAAAACGAGGGCAAAAGGAATATGGCGATCGGCCATTATTTCAGGAGCGATTATATCAGCCTTCAGATGATGAAATCCGTTATCAGCGCTACGCTGACCTTCGCTATCGTATTGGGCATTCTCATTTTTTATGATTTTGAAGCCGTTATGAAAGAAGTGTATCAGATCGATCTGATGGAGACGGGCAGGAAGCTCCTGCTCATCTATGTGATATTTACCGGGATATATACGTTGATCTCTTATCTTGTATATTCCTACCGTTATAGTCGGGCAAAAAAAAGCCTGAAGAAATACTACTCCCATCTGCAGACGCTGTCCGACCTGTATGAGGATGACAGCCGAAGACAGGAGCCGTTTCTGAGAGGATAGCGTTATGACAAACTTACTGGTCTGGAAAGAGTATTTGAAGGGCATTTACGGAAAATATGAGATCTATATCACGCCCGCCGCCAAATTTCTCTTGGCTTTGATCACGCTTTTGCAGATCAACCGCAGTTTAGGTTATATGAGCAGGCTGAACAGCCTGATGGTCGTTTTGGTAGTCGCGCTCTTGAGTTCCTTTCTGCCGATGAATTTTATGATCCTGACGGCGGCGCTGTTTATCGTGCTGCATTTATATGCGTTCTCGCTGGAATGCGCCGTTGTGGTGCTGGCGCTGTTCCTTGTGATGTTTCTGCTGTATTTCCGGTTTTCCCCTAAGGATACGGTCATGGTGCTGCTGACGCCGATGTGCTGTTCCATGCATATCCCGTTTTTAATGCCGTTAGCGGCGGGGCTGACAGGGACGCCTGCCTCCGCGGTCTCGGTTGGCTGCGGGGCGGTCGTTTACAGCATACTCCGGTATTTGTCGGACAATACGTCTACCTTAAACTCCATTGATGAAGAGAATGCGATCCAGAAATACCGCTATGTGGTGGACGGCCTGCTGAACAATAAGACGATGCTGGTCATGGTGGGCGCGTTTGCGGCGACGGTGCTCGTCGTTTACCTGATCCGCAGGCTGAGCCTGAACCACGCGTGGACGATCGCGATGGTAGCGGGGACGCTGGTCGCGATGGCGGCCCTGCTCGTAGGGGATCTGATCTGGGATACGAATATCTCGATCATACCGATCCTCATCGGCGCGCCGTTTTCGCTGGCGCTCGCAAAGCTGCTGCAGTTCTTTGTATTCAATGTGGACTATTCGAGAACGGAATACGTGCAGTTTGAAGACGACGAATATTATTATTATGTGAAGGCGGTCCCTAAACTGACGGTAGCCAAACCTTCCAAGACGGTAAAGAAGATCACAGCCCAGAAGAGGAATGCGACGCCGCGTATGACAGGCAGCATGGTGAAGAAATCAAATAAGAGTGGAATGAAATAAATATGGGTCAATTAGCGAACTTTGCAAGGGTATATTTAAATCGTCTTCATATGCCGACGATACGGTGGACGGATATCGTAGAGATCATGATCATTTCCTTTCTGGTGTATCAGATCATGCTTTGGATCAAAAGTACCCGCGCATGGTCTCTGCTCAAGGGGATCATCGTCATCTTTTCCTTTATCCTGATCGCGGCGGTCTTTAATATGACGACGATACTCTGGATCGCGGAGCATATCCTGAGCATGGCGGTCATCGCGATGGTGGTCGTATTGCAGCCGGAGCTGAGAAGGGCGTTAGAGCAGCTCGGCAGGACGAATCTCTTCGCGTCACTGGTGCCGATAGACAGCTCGCGGGAGGCGCTGGGGCGCTTTTCCGATAAGACGATGCAGGAGCTGATCAAAGCCTGCTTTGAGATGGGGCGGGTAAAGACGGGGGCGCTGATCGTGATCGAGCAGAATCAGTCTTTGAATGAATATGAGAGGACCGGGATCAGTATAGACGCGCTTTTGAGCAGCCAGCTTTTGATCAATATCTTTGAACATAATACGCCGCTGCACGACGGCGCTGTGATCGTGCGCGGGAACCGGATTATTTCCGCGACCTGCTATCTGCCGCTTTCCGACAATATGGATCTGAGCAAGGAACTGGGGACAAGGCACCGGGCCGGCGTGGGGATATCGGAGGTGACGGATTCCTTAACGATCATCGTTTCAGAGGAAACGGGGTATGTGAGCGCCGCTTACGAAGGGCAGCTGTACCGGAATCTGGATACGGAGGAGCTGCGCAGCCGTTTGCTGCTGATCCAGAATAAACCTGTGGACGAGAAAAAGAGAAGATTGTGGAAGGGACGGTCTAAGAATGAAAAAGAAACTGACAGCTAATCTGGGCCTGAAGATTCTGGCAGTCTTATTTTCTGTCGTGATCTGGTTTATCGTGATCAATATCAACGATCCGGTGGATAAAACGATATTCCGCAATGTGCCGGTGGAGATCCTTCATGCGGACGCGGTGATGGAGCAGGGAAAGGTATACGAAGTGCTGGACGGGACGGATATGATCGACGTGACCGTATGGGCGAAGCGGAGCATACTGGATACCTTAAGCAAGGACAATATCATCGCGACGGCCGATATGCAGGAGATCAACTTTATGGATACGATGGTGCGTATCAAGCTCTCGACCAATAAGTACAATGACAGGCTTGAAAGCATACAATCTTCTACGGAAAGCATGATGGTCAGTATCGAGGACCTGAAAAGGAAGCAGTTCGTGATCTCGACGGTAGCGGCGGGAGAGCCGGCGGACGGCTATATTCTGGGCAATATCAGCTCCGACCAGAATCTTTTGGACGTATCGGGGCCGGAATCCGTCGTCAGCCGCATAGACCGGGCGGAGGTATCGGTAGACGTGGCGAACCTGTCGCAGGATATTCGGACGAACGCGACCATACGCCTGTATGATGCGGATAACGCTCTGGTGGAGGATGCGGCCTTAAAAAAGAGTCTGGAACAGGTCAGGGTCAATATCGAGATCCTGCAGACCAAGCGCGTGCCGATCAGCGCGGTTTCGACAGGCACGCCCGCGCAGGGCTTTGCAGTGACGGGCGTGATCGAGGAAAATCCCTCGACGGTGCTGATCGCGGGGAAGGCCGGCGTACTTAAAAATGTATCACAGATCGAGATCCCGGATGGAGTCCTGAACGTTACGGGGCTGAGCGGGAATATGACGATGGTGCTCGATATCAGGAAGTATCTGCCGGAGGGCGTTTCACTGGCCGAAAGCGATTTTAGCGGGGACGTGCGCTTTATTGTTTACATCGAGGAAGAAACGGTAAAAGAGATTGAGATCGATCCTTCCGCCGTCTCGATCAACGGCGTGCCGGAGGGTCTGGAAGCGGAGATCCTTGCGGAGGATACGGTCGCGGTGTGGATCGCGGGCCTTGACGAAAACGTGGAGGAGCTGGACGTATCCGCTGTTGCCGCGTCGGCGGATCTGGAAGCCTACCGGAACGATAACGCTTTGGAAGAGCTGAGCCCGGGCGAATATATGGTGCCTGTGGAGCTGCAGCTTCCCGAGGGGATCCGGCAGCCGCAGCAGGCTCTTGTGCGGATCGAACTGAGGGATAAAGAGGAAAGCTCTGAGGATTGAGAATCAAAAAAGGAATAGGGGAAAGGAAATGGGCAGATTATTTGGCACGGACGGCGTAAGAGGCGTCGCAAACGAAGAGCTGACGCCCCTGCTGGCTATGCAGCTTGGTCAGGCCGGCGCATATGTATTGACAAAGGAAAACAAACATAAGCCTACCATAATGGTAGGGTGCGATACGAGGATCTCGGGGGATATGCTTGCGAACGCGCTGATGGCGGGCGTATGTTCCGTAGGGGCAAACGCGGTATACGTGGGCGTCGTACCGACCCCGGCGGTCGCGTATCTGACTCGGAAATATAAGGTCGATGCGGGAGTCGTCATCTCGGCTTCCCACAACCCGGTGGAATTTAACGGGATCAAATTCTTTGACGGGGACGGCTATAAGCTGCCGGACTCTCTGGAGGACGAGATCGAGGCGCTGATCAGGAGCGGGATGAAGGATATCAAATTCCCGATCGGTTCGGGAGTCGGAAAGATCAAGTATCGGACGGATGCGCGGGAAGAATATATCAATCATGCCATTCAGTCGGTCAATGTGGATCTCAGCGGGCTGCGGATCGTAGTGGACTGCGCGGAGGGCGCGTCGCACTATACTTCGGTGGAAGCCTTTAAGGAGCTGGGAGCCGAGATCGTAGCGATCCATAACAATCCCGACGGGACGAATATCAATGCAAACTGCGGCTCTACCCATATGGAAGAGTTAAAGGCCCGCGTGGTATACGAGATGGCCGATATCGGTCTGGCCTTTGACGGAGACGCCGACCGGCTTCTGGCGGTAGATGAAAACGGCAATCTGGTGGACGGCGATCAGGTCATGGCGATCGTCGGGAACCATATGAAGAGGCAGGGGAAGCTGCACGGCGATACGATCGTCGTGACGGTCATGAGCAACCTCGGCTTTTTCCTGATGGCGGAGAAAAACGGGATCAAGGTGGAGCAGACTAAGGTAGGCGATCGCTATGTGCTGGAGCGTATGCGCGAGATCGGGGCCAGTCTGGGCGGGGAGCAGTCCGGGCACGTGATCTTTTTAGATGAAAATACGACGGGGGACGGCCTTTTGAGCGCGCTGCACCTGCTTCAGGTGCTGGTGGAGACGGGCAGGCCGCTGTCGGAGCTCGCCGGTATCATGGAGGTCATGCCGCAGGCGCTCGTCAACGCGAAGGTGCCGAATCATAAAAAAGAAAAGTATATGGACTATCCCGAGATCGCAGACGCGATCGAGAAACTGAACGGAAAATTTGCCGGCGAAGGCCGGGTGCTGATCCGCCCTTCGGGAACGGAGCCCCTTGTCCGCGTGATGATCGAGGGAAAAGACCAGAAAATGATCGAGGAAGAGGCAAGAAAGCTGGCGGAGCTGATCCAGAACTGCATGTTGTAGAAATCAGGGAGACGTCGTCAGGGTTTTTATGGGATTGTACTTGTGAAAATAAAAAATGCATGATATGATGGAAGCAGAAAACGATCATGGATCCGATACGGGATAAGAGATAAATTGGAGGAAGCGGTATTATGGTAAGGCAGAAGGTAGTAATCAAAAATCCAACGGGGCTGCATTTAAGACCGGCCGGCATCCTGTGTAAAGAGGCTATGCAGTTTAAATCTTTGATAACGTTTACATTCAGAGAGAGTACGGCCAATGCAAAGAGCGTGCTAAGCGTGCTGGGCGCATGTGTCAAGTGCGGCGATGAAGTGGAATTCATATGCGAGGGAGAGGATGAAGAAGAAGCTCTAAAGGCTCTGATCGCAGTGATTGAAAGCGGTCTGGGAGAATAAGAGGAAGTCCGCGCCGATCGGTCCATCTCTTTAGATGGACTGATTTTTTATCGTCTATGGGATATCCGCGGGATCTGCGGGCGCATACGGCAGGGCGCGCCGGAGCGGGTCCCTTTTAAGAAAACGGAAAAGGAGAGAAAACCATGTTGAATTATCAGCGTTACCGTAAAAATCCGGTCGTAAATTATCCGCAGCGGGAATGGCCGGGCAAAGAGATCGAGAAAGCGCCGATCTGGTGCAGCGTCGATCTGCGCGACGGCAATCAGGCTTTGATCGATCCGATGATCGTGGAAGAAAAGATCGAGATGTTCCAATATCTGATCAAGCTGGGCTTTAAGGAGATCGAGGTAGGGTTTCCGGCGGCCAGTCAGATCGAATACGATTTCCTGCGCCAGCTTATCGAGCGCAGGCTGATACCGGACGACGTGCTGGTGCAGGTTCTGACCCAGTGCCGGGAAGAGCTGATCGCCCGTACCTTTGAGTCGATCAGGGGCTGCAAGCAGGCGATCGTGCATATTTATAATTCGACCTCTACGCTGCAGCGGGACGTGGTGTTCCATATGGATCGGGAAGGGATCAAGGATATCGCGGTAGCGGGGACCCGTCTGGTCAAGGAATATGCGAAGGATTTTCCGGGAAAGATCATTCTGGAATATTCGCCGGAGAGCTTTACGGGGACCGAGCTGGATTTCGCGCTGGAGGTCTGCACGGCGGTGCAGAAGGAATGGGGGGCGACAAAGGAAGAGCCCGTCATTATCAATCTGCCCTCCACGGTGGAAATGAATACGCCGAATGTGTACGCGGATCAGATCGAGTGGATGAACAGGCATTTTGAGGACAGGGAGAGTATCGTTTTAAGCGTGCATCCGCATAACGACAGGGGAACCGGCGTAGCCTCCGCGGAGCTGGCGCTTCTTGCGGGAGCGGAACGCGTGGAGGGGACGCTGTTTGGGAACGGGGAGAGAACGGGCAATGTAGATATCCTGAATATCGCCTATAATATGTTCTCGCAGGGCATTAACCCCGAGCTGAATATCGAGCATATCAATGAGATCATCGAGCTTTATGAGCGGTGCTGCAAGATCCCGATCCACCCGCGCCATCCGTATGCGGGCAAGCTGGTGTTCACCGCTTTTTCAGGCTCCCATCAGGATGCGATCAATAAGGGGGTACAGGCGTTAAAGGAACGCGGCGGAGAATATTGGCAGGTGCCTTATCTGCCTATCGACCCGGCGGATATCGGGCGGGAGTACGAGCCGATCGTCCGTATCAATTCCCAGTCGGGCAAGGGCGGGGTCGCCTTTATCATGGATACCTATTTCGGCTTCAAGCTGCCTAAGGCAATGCATAAGGAATTTGCCGCCGCGATACAGGCGATCTCCGAAAAGCAGGGCGAGGTATCGCCGGAGCAGATCATGGATCAGTTCCGGGTAGAATACTTAAACCAGAAGGAGCCTCTGCATTTCCGCAGACTGCATGTTTCCGACCTCTCGGGCGGGATCAAGACCCAGTTCGATACCGGCGTGAAGGTGACCTATACGGATCACGGAGAGCAGAAGGTCTTTGAGGCCGTCGGCAACGGGCCGATCGACGCGGTGCAGCGCGGTATGCAGGAAACGCTCGGCATTAAGATCAAGGTGCTGGATTATGAAGAACATGCGCTGCAGAGCGGTTCCAATTCGCAGGCGGCCGCTTATATCCATCTGCTCGATTGCGACAGCGGCAGAGTGACCTACGGCGTGGGCGTCAGCTCGAATATCACCAGAGCTTCGATCAGAGCGCTCTTTTCGGCTGTCAACAGGCTGGGGCTTGGAAAGTAGGAGGGAAGGATGAAGAATATTATCATAACAGGCTGCAACGGGCAGCTTGGCAGGGCGCTCGGCAGGGTGCTCGCGGATACGCAGTACCGCCTGATCAATACGGATGTGGCGGAGCTGGATATCACGAAGATCGACGCCGTCATGGAGCTGGCGCGTAAGACAGAGCCGTATGCGATCATTAACTGCGCCGCGCAGACCAATGTAAACGGCTGCGAAACGGGCAGGGACACGGCGTTTTTGATCAATGCGATCGGGCCGAGGAATCTGAGTATCGCGGCGCGGGAAACGGGAGCGAAGCTGTTCCAGATATCGACGGACTATGTCTTTTCGGGCAGGGACGGCAGACGGCATTATAGGGAATCCGATAAGACTGCCCCGGAGAGCGTCTACGGGGAGACGAAGCTGGCGGGAGAAAATTTTGTAAGGGAATTTGCGGGACGCTACTTTATTTTGAGAACCGCGTGGCTGTATGGGGAGGGCAAAAATTTTGTCCGCACCATGCTCGGGCTCGCCGAGAAAAATGACCGCGTGCAGGTGGTCGGAGATCAGTACGGGACGCCGACCTACTCTATGGAGCTGGCCAGAGCGATCGCGTATCTGCTGCCGACGGAGAATTACGGAACGTTCCATGCGACCTGCGAAGGGGAATGCAGCTGGGCGGAATTTGCAAGGGAAATTTTCAGATTGGCAGGAAAGTCTACCATAGTGGAAGAGATATCCGCCGAAGCCTATGAAAAGAAGTTTCCGGGGCAGGCCCCGAGGCCGGCATATTCTGTTCTTGACAACTACATGCTGGATATGACGACGGATTTCAGATTCACAGCATGGGAGGCTGCCATCGCAGAATATGTCCGATCAGGGTGTTAAAGGATCCGCTTGAAATATTCGATCGTTTTTTTCAGTCCCTCGTCCAATGCGATATGCGGCTCCCAGTCCAGATGTTTTCTGGCAAGGTCGATCACGGGCTTGCGCTGCAGGGGATCGTCGGCCGGGAGGGGCTGATAAACGATCTGGGAAGAAGAGCCGGTCAGCTCGATCACCTTTTTGGCAAGCTCCAATATGGTAAATTCTCCGGGATTGCCGATATTGCACGGGCCGGTGAAATCGGCCGGCGAGGCCATGAGGCGCACCATGCCTTCGATCAGATCGTCTACATAGCAAAAGCTTCTTGTCTGAGAGCCGTCTCCGTAGATGGTGATGTCTTCATTTTTCAGCGCCTGCACGATAAAATTGGAAACGACGCGTCCGTCGTGCGGATTCATGCGGGGGCCGTAGGTATTGAAGATCCGCATGACTTTGATCTCCAGATCGTGCATCCGGTGATAGTCAAAAAACAGGGTTTCCGCAACGCGTTTTCCTTCGTCGTAACAGGAGCGTATCCCGATGGGATTGACGCAGCCCCGATAGCTTTCCGGCTGCGGATGCACTTCGGGATCTCCGTATACCTCGCTGGTGCTGGCCTGAAGGATCCGCGCGCCTACGCGCTTGGCGAGGCCGAGCATATTGAGCGCGCCATAGACGCTGGTCTTGGTCGTCTTTACCGGATTCGCCTGATAGTGGACCGGGCTGGCCGGGCACGCGAGATTATAGATCTGATCGACCTCGACGTACAAAGGCTCCGTTATGTCGTGCCGGATAAATTCAAAATAGGGATTCGCCATAAGATGGCGGATATTGTCCTTGCTGCCGGTGAAAAGATTATCCGCGCAGATCACGTCGTTTCCGTCCTGCAGCAGACGTTCGCACAGGTGGGAACCGAGAAAACCGGCCCCGCCCGTTACAAGTACTCGATTCATAGGAACACCTCAGTTCGTTTCTTTTAAGAAAAAAGATTATATTTGAGAATACAGTAGATCGCCCGGAAGCCGTCCTTTACTCCGATCTTTTTGCCTTCGCTGTAAGAACGCGGATAATAGGAGATCGGCATTTCGTAGATCCGATAATGTTTTTCCTTTTTTGCGATCTTTGCCGTGATCTCCGGCTCAAAGCCGAAACGCTTTTCCTCGATGTCGATGGACTGAATGACCTCGCGGCGGAACATCTTGTAGCAGGTCTCCATATCGGTCAGTCCGAGATCGGTAAAGAGATTGGACAGGAAGGTAAGGAATTTGTTGCCCGCGGTATGATAAAAGCGCTTGATCATATATTTTTCGCCCCTTGCATAGCGGGAACCGTAGACGACGTCGGCGTCCTTCCTGCCGCTGATAAAGGGCTCTAAGAGACGGACGAAGTCCTTAGGGTCATATTCCAGATCGGCGTCCTGAACGACGACCACGTCCCCGGTCGCGGCGGCGAACCCTCTCGCGAGCGCCGCGCCCTTCCCCTGATTGACCTTGTGAAAAATCAGGCGGTCGATCTTGGAACGCAGCGGCCCTCGCAGCAATTCCCTAGTTCCGTCGCTCGAACAGTCGTCTACGACGATGATCTCCGTATTTTTTACGCCGCAGCCGCGGACGGCGTCCAGAACCGTCTCGATCGTATCCTTTTCATTATAACAGGGGATCACGACGGACAATACGATATCTTCCAGTGTCTTATCCATAAATACGCTCCTTTTGCATTGTATTTGGCAGCTAGGCCGTTCTTAGTATACTACATTCCGACAAAGAAATCCATTGATTTGTAGAAAACGGCGCGAAGAGACGGCATATTTATTGAAAAACGGGAGAGGATATATTATAATTCTGATATTGAAGATTTTGGCAGTCAATAAGATCAAAGGAGAAAATCGGGGTGGACAAGATGAAGATTGCAGTAGCGGGAACTGGTTATGTGGGTCTGGTAACGGGCGTCTGTCTGTCTGAGCATGGACATGTCGTGACCTGCGTCGATGTGGATGAAAAGAAAGTCGAGATGATGAAGAGCGGGAAATCGCCGATCTATGAGCCGGGGCTGGAAGAATTGATGATCAAAAACATGGATCATCTCTATTTTACGACAGATTATAAGGAGGCGTACCGGGATGCCGATGTGATCATTATCGCGGTAGGCACGCCGGAGAAAAGGGATGGCTCGGCCAACCTTGCCTATGTATTCGGCGTAGCGGGGCAGATCGCGTCAAGTATCACAAAGGAATGCGTCGTGATCGTGAAATCCACGGTTCCCATCGGGACGAACGATGAGGTGGAGCACCTCTTAAATGAAAATCCGCTGGAGCTGCGCGTGCATGTGGCCTCCAATCCGGAATTTCTGGCGCAGGGCACGGCAGTGCCGGATACGATGCACGCGTCCCGCATTGTGTTAGGGGTCAACGATGATTTCGCAAAGGAAAAGCTTCTTGAGATGTATCAGGGCTTTGACGCTCCCATTATGGTATGCAACAGGAGAAGCGCGGAGATGATCAAGTATGCCTCCAATGATTTCCTTGCGCTGAAGATCTCTTATATGAATGAGATCGCGAATCTGTGCGAGGCGATCGGCGCGAATGTGGAAGAGGTCGCAAAGGGCATGGGCTTTGACGAAAGGATTGGAAAACGCTTCCTTCATGCGGGTATCGGCTACGGCGGTTCGTGTTTCCCGAAGGATACGAAGGCACTCCATCACCTGTCGGCGCAGAGCGGCTGTGAAATGAAAACGGTAAAGGCGGCGATCGAGGTCAATGAAGGGCAGAAATATAAGCTGTCCAAAAAGGCAAGGAAATACTATGCGGATTATAACGGGCTTACGATCGCGGTCTTGGGGCTTACCTTTAAGCCGGGGACGGACGACCTGCGGGAAGCGCCCTCACTGGTGAACGTACCGGTATTTCTGGAGGACGGCGCGCATGTCAAGGCATGGGATCCGGTAGGGGCGGAGAATTTTAAGAAGCGCATACCGGATGAAAATATCACGTATTGCGATACTGTGGAAGAGGCGCTGACGGATGCGGATATCTGCTTTATCTTTACCGAATGGAAGGAAGTAAAGGAGCTTGATCTAAATAAATTTGCGCAGCTGATGAAACGGCCGATCGTAATGGACGGGCGGAACTGTTATGATCTGGAAGAGGTGAAAAAGACGGCGATCCTGTATGAGAGCATTGGACGGGAGGCCGTGAAAACGATATCGTAGATACGGCCTACTGTATCGTTCCCTGCGAGGGAGATACATAATAGCGCCAGCTGTCCGTTTCCCCAAAACGCGCATAGCTCTCATAATCCGCCATGATCGGAACGGAGACGGAATCGAGGAGCGTACCGTCTTGGGTCAGGAAGAGATTGCTGCCGCTTTTCAGACGAAATACGCCGCTGTTATCAAGATGGACGATGAAAGTGCTGCCGGGAGCCAGAGTGACTTCCGGCAGTCTGAATTTTAAGAGCAGGGCGGGGATATCGTTGCTTAGACTGTAATCGCTGAGGCATAGCTCGCGTTCGGAAGCATTGTATAATTCCAGCCAAGAGTCGTCCCGGCCTGCGCAGACCTCGCTGATGATCAGAGGAGCCGCGTCCTGCGCGGGCAGGGTGACGAGCTCCACCGTGATCCTGCCGTCAACGATCAGGGACTTATCCAGTACCGGTTTTTCTTGGGATACCGTTTTCCCGTTGATGACCCAGTGGGAGAAGACACGCCCTTTCTGGCACGAAGCGGAGAGCGTGAGCGGGTAATCGCCGTAATAGACGCCCGCAAAGTCCCCGTCTGCAGAGATCCGCTCCGTAGTGCTGAAGCGGATACTCGCGCCGGTATCGGGCGCTTTGACGATGAGCGTATAGGGATAGCGGGGCGAAAAGGTGTCCTGAAGAAAGCTTCGCACCTCGTCCTTGCGCGCGAAGGCGCTTTCCTTTAAAAGAAGGATATTCTGCTGGCGTTTCGCTTCGTCCTGCGGGCTGTAATAATAGGAGGCGATCAGATTGAAAGCATTCGCGGCTTCGTCGATGGCGGCGTTGAGATGTTCCCGATCGAAGAGCCCGCTGTTTATCAGATCGCAGAGGATATTGACAAAGCGGCTTTTATAGGCTTCTACCTGAATCAGGGAGCCCATGACGACGCCGTCCTCTTTGATATTCTGAAAATAGGCGGTCCAGAGATCGTCGTCGTAGCGGAAATCCCAGATACAGTCCAGATCGTTGATCAGAAAGCGGAATTTTCCGTCAGACCACGGGAGATTGTCGCCGGAATCCTCCCGGTAACGCCAGATGGCATAGTTTTTCTTGGGGAAATCCGTGTTGTTGAGCAAAAGCTCGAATGCGTAATAGGAAAACATATCGTCGATGGAGACGAGACGTTCAAACGCTTCCTGATTTTCCTTTGTAAGAATGGGGGAAGCGCCGACGTCGGGATAACTGTAATACAGGTCTTCATAGCCGCCGTACTGCGTGCAGGCGCGTTCCGCGTCCTTGTAGATCTCCAGATGATCTTTGTTCAACATCGCCCTCGCGCCGATATTGTGCCTGTTATAGGTATCCTGAAGCTGCGCGACCCCGTAAAATTCGTTATTTAAAAAGATCATGGCGGGACGGGCACCCGCCGTCAGATAGCCCATTTCATCCGCCAGACGGCTGCCGATGTTCCAGCGCAGCATGGTCCCGCGCTGATCGGGAACCGACGCGCCGGCGTTATATTCGTTGCCTCCGTTGCGAAAGACCAGATTGTTGTAATTTTGGATATGGGGGAACAGCGTCCCTCTCGTATTGTAAAAACGGAAAAAATCGTATTGGAAGCTGTCGTGCGCGCTGTCGTATTCTTTTCCCGCCAGAACCTTCAGGGAATAGGGATAGTGGGTCATGGAACCGTGATCGCCGTCTACGCACAGACCGATGTCCTGACTGATAACGTTGGAACCGTCAGGCTCGAAAATGTCCATATGCGCCTTTCGGATCCAGTCGTCTCCGCGCTGTTTGCAATTCTGCCGTTTGAACCAGTCCCAGTCTTCCTGCGCAGGGCCGCAGTCGGACATGGGGTAGAGGATGCCGTTTTCTTGGGAATAGAGCCCGTCGGGCTGCGAGGTAATGGAAACGACCAGCGCGTTGGTCCAGCGGTCGATATCCTTCCCGATAAAGTAGCTGGCGGTGTAAGGCTCTCCTATTATGGAATGGTTTTGATCGCATAGGACGGCCTTGATGGTGACGGCCCGAACCTCTTCCCCTGCCGGATAAAAAAGCGGCTCCGTATAGAGCGGGGAATCGCTGTCCGGGACGGTGCCGTCCGTGGTGTAATGGATATGGATCCGGTCGGACCAAGAGGACGGAAGAGAAAGGCTTATCTTCATATCGCCGGAATAAAATCCGTTTTGCGGAGAAATGATAAGCGAACGATCGATATCCGCGGGATTTTTTAAGAGCGGCAGCAGCTTGCTGCAAAAGAGCAGGAACAGAAGCAGAAGGAGAAACGTATGGAAAAGAAAGAAGAGCTTTCTGCGTTTTGCCATGAGGGGAAAACCTCTTTTCTAAAAATAGCGGATCATGCCGCAAAAACATACGAGGGCGTATAAAAGTGCGTTACGAAGAGCGCGATCAGAATGCCGAGGATAGCTCCCGCAAATACCTGAAGCGGAGTGTGGCCGATAAATTCCTTGAGCTTGTCCTCGATACTGACGCCCTTTCCCATATTGGAAAACAGGTCGATCATTTCGTTTAAAACCTTTGCCTGTATGCCAGTCTCCCGCCTAACGCCGATCGCATCGTACATGACGACGATCGCGAAAACGGCGGCGATCGCAAATTCGAAGCTGGCGCTCCCATACTGGATATAAGCGGCTGTGGCGAGCGCGCAGACGGTGGAAGAGTGGGAGCTGGGCATACCGCCGCTGCCGACCATACGCTCCGCTACGAACTTTCGGGACAGCGCCGTATGGATAATGGTCTTTAGGATCTGGGCGACCAGCCAGCCGAGTATGGACGATAGAAAAATGATGTTAACGGATATCCCTCTGAAAAAATCCATTGTAAATTCCTTTCCTTTTCGATGGCGTTTGACGGCGTTGCAGAAAGGGAGCGGTACGCCGCGCCCTGTCCGGCTCCTGCGGGGAGCGGGCAAAGCGGTATGCAAAACTTATTTTAGTGTACTACGATTTTGGCGGATGTTCAAGCATAACCAGCGAAGTCTTGCAAATCAGTATCGAATACTGGTATACTACTCCTATATCGGTCGGGAGGAGACGTATGCCTCTATAGGCGGTGAGTAACAAATTTGTATCAGCGGCGGGCTTCCATTTCCTATCTGCTATATACGCCGCCTTAGATAAATTAACATAAGGAGACAGAATATGAACGATGTAGCGTTGATCACGGGGATCACAGGGCAGGACGGCAGTTATCTGGCCGAGTTCCTGCTAAAGAAGGGGTATGAAGTGCACGGACTGATCCGCAGGCACAGTATTTCCAATACTGCGCGGATCGATCATCTGATCGCTTCGGAATATTATAAGGTAAAATTTTTCCTACATTTTGCCGATGTGACGGATTCGAGCAATCTGATGCGTCTGGTCGCGGAGATCAGGCCGACGGAGGTCTATAATCTGGCGGCGCAGTCCCATGTGGGGATCTCCTTCGAGGTGCCGGAGTATACGGCGGACGCGACGGGGACGAGCACCTTAAAGCTGCTGGAGGCGCTGCGCGTCAACGGCGGGAGCTGCCGCTATTATCAGGCTTCTACCTCGGAGCTGTTTGGGGGACTGCCGGAGACCGCGCCGCAGAATGAGAAAACGCCGTTTTATCCTAAGAGCCCCTATGGCGCTGCGAAGCTGTATTCTTACTGGATCACGGTCAATTACCGGGAATCGTACAATATGTTTACCTGCAACGGCATTCTGTTTAACCACGAATCCCCGCGGCGCGGCGAGAATTTTGTGACGAGGAAGATCACGCTCGCGGCCGCGTCCATCGCCGCCGGGAAGCTGGAAAAGCTTTCGCTCGGCAATATGGATGCAAAGCGCGACTGGGGCTATGCGGGCGACTATGTGGAAGGCATGTGGCTCATGCTGCAGCAGGATGCGCCGGGAGATTATGTGCTTGCGACCAATGAGACCCATACGGTGCGGGAGTTTGTAGAAGCCGCCTTTGGGGAGATCGGATACCGGATACGTTTCGAGGGAGAAGGCATTCAGGAAAAGGGATACGACGCGGATACGGGGAGGCTGCTCGTGGACGTGAATCCAGAGTTTTACAGGCCGGCGGAGGTGGAGTTTCTCTGGGGGGATTCTTCCAAAGCGCAGCGCGAGCTGGGATGGGAGCGCCGAGTGGATTTTAAGGGTCTGGTCAGAATGATGATGGACAGCGATATGAAGGCGATAGCGGGTATGGACTGCAAAGCGTACAGAGAAAAGAAAAAAGCAGGTGGAGAGATATGAACCGGGACATATGCCAGATAGAAAAGACGGATAAGATATATGTGGCGGGCCACAGAGGGCTGGTGGGCAGCGCGATCATGCGGAGTCTGAAACGGCAGGGCTATCAGAATCTCATAGGCAGGACCCATGCGGAGCTGGATCTGACGCAGCAGGAAGCGGTGCGGGCGTTTTTCGATAAGGAACGGCCCGACGTGGCAGTGCTCGCGGCTGCGAAGGTGGGCGGTATCCACGCAAACAGCGTTTCGCCCGCGGACTTCGCCTATGAGAATATGCAGATACAGTGCAATGTGATCAAATGCTGCCACGATTATAAGGTAAAGAAGCTGCTCTTTCTGGGGAGCACCTGTATTTATCCGAAAATGGCGCCGCAGCCGATCCGGGAGGACGCGCTGCTGACAGGGCCGTTAGAGGAGACGAACGAGGGGTATGCGATAGCGAAGATCGCGGGGCTGAAGCTGTGCGGATATTTTAAGCGGCAGTATGGCGATCATTTTATCAGCTGTATGCCGACCAATCTTTACGGGCCGTACGATAATTATGAGCTTTCGGGTTCTCATGTGCTGCCGGCTATGATCCGCAAATTCCATGAAGCCAAGTGTTCGGGCGCAGAGAGCGTCGAGCTCTGGGGAAGCGGGACGCCGCTGCGGGAATTTCTGTATGCGGACGATATGGCGGACGCCTGCGTTTATCTGCTGGAGCATTATGACGGCGAGGAGCACGTGAATATCGGGACGGGAAAGGAGCTCACGATCGCGGCTCTGGCGGAGCTCGTAAAAGATACGGTAGGATTTACGGGAAGGATCGAATGGAATCGCGATATGCCGGACGGCACGCCGAGGAAACTGACAGATGTGTCAAAACTGCATGAGCTTGGCTGGCGCCATAAGATAGAACTGGAAGAGGGCGTGCGTCTGGCCTATGACTGGTTCTGTGAGAACATCGACAGCGCGAGAATGTAAAGGGATCATGAGATGAAACGATACGGGATTATCATGGCGGGCGGGAGCGGCAGCCGCTTCTGGCCTTTGAGCAGGAAGGCCCTGCCTAAACAGTTTTTAAATCTGACCGGGAAAGAGGTCATGGTCAATGAGACCATAGACCGGCTTTTTCCCGTGATCAGGCGGGAAGATATCTTTGTCGTGACCAGCGCGGCGCATACGGAGCTGACGTTCCAGATGACAAAGGGAAGGCTTGCGAGAGATCATATCTTAGGAGAGCCGGCGGCGCGCAATACGGCGGCGTGTATCGGGTATGCGGCGATGGAGCTGATAAAAAAATACGGCGACGGGATCATGGGGATCTTTGCTTCCGATCACTATATCCAAAAGGAAGAGGCGTTCCGCAGCGTTTTGGAGGAAGGGATAACGCTCGCCGAGCGGGAGGATAAGCTGGTCACGATCGGGATCAAACCCTCTTTCCCCGCTACGGGATACGGATATATCCGCCGCAGGAGCCCGGAGAGCCTTATGGTAGAGGAATTTGTGGAAAAGCCGGATCAGGAGAGCGCGGAGCGGTATCTGGCCAGCGGCAGCTATCTGTGGAACAGCGGCATGTTTATCTGGAAGGCGTCTGTTATCCTCAAACAGTTTGAAAAACTGCTGCCGGATATCTATGAGAGCCTGCTTGCGATCGGGGAGAGCATGGGGACGGCGCATGAGAGGGAGACGATAGAGCGGGTGTACCCGTCGATCCCCAAGATCTCCATCGACTATGGGATCATGGAGCGCGCGAAAGACGTGCTCGTATTGGAAGGCGATTTCGGCTGGAGCGACGTAGGCAGTCTGGACGCGCTGGGAACGCTGTATCCGCCCGATAAAAATGGAAATATCGTGCACGGGGAAAGTGTCTGTCTGGACGCAAAGGGCTGTATTGCGTATGGAGAAGGCAGGCTGCTCGCGATGGTGGGCACGCAGGATCTGATCGTAGCGGCGACGGACGATATTGTCCTAGTCTGCGACAAAAACAGGGCGCAGGACGTGAAAAAAGTCGTAGAAAAGCTGGAAACGGACGGAAAAACGCGGTATTTGTAAAATCCGGCGGCGATAAGAAATTTACAGAAAATCCCTTTTTTGGTATGATTTTTTCAAAGAAGCAGGAAAAATACGGGAATAGGAAAGAAAGAGGGATAATATGAAGAACTTCGAAGAAAACGATGTCGAACTGGAACGCTATGTGACGGGGCTGATGCTGGATATGGGAGTGCCGGCGCATTTAAAGGGCTATCATTATCTGCGCAGGGCGCTCTTGATATCATGGCGGGACTTAGAGACCGTGGGCAGCGTGACAAAGCTGTTATACCCGGAGATAGCGAGAAGCTTTAAGACGACGCCGCAGAAGGTGGAACGAGCGATCCGCAACGCCATTGAGGTCTCGTGGAGCAGGGGCAATCAGGAGACGTTTCTGAGTCTGTTTGGATATTGCGCGTCGAAAGGGGCCGGACGTCCGACGAACAGCGAGTATATCGCGAGGATCGCGGATAAGCTCCGGCTTGATACGAAGGACGGCGGGGCGCGTATCATGAGCGCATAGGCGGAAGGACAGCGCGCGTGCGGGAAATACTGAGGATAACATGATCATTTTTTTGACGGGAATCATCGCGCTCCCCTTGATACAGGGATTGGGGTTTGCGCGATTAAAAAGGAACGGCGGGACGGTTTCGCTGACGGAATGCTATATGATGGGGCTTTTGTTCCTGTTTGCGCTGGCGGAGGCCGTTTCCTGCGCTGCGATAAAGCTGGAATGGCGTTTTTCGGAGTATTGCAGGATATTGGGGAGCCTTGCGCTCATATGCGGCGCGCTTTCCCTGCTCATAAACCGGAAAGAAGCCGCGGCGCTGTGGCGTTCTGCCAAAGACCGCTTCCTGCATTTGGGCGGCCCGCAGGAGGATATGGGGAAGCGATATGCGGGAGAGGCGCTTTTCTTAGCGGCTTTGGTCGGATTGGAGATCGCCTCGTATTTTGTCTATGTGCCGGAGACGGGGAACGACACGATGGCGGAAACGGTATCGGTCACGCTGCTGACGGATACCGTCTTTGCCTATAATCCGCTCACGGGCGGGGCGCTTAGGTACGGAATGTACCCGGTCTGCAAATTAGCGTCCCTGCCGCTTTTGTATGCGGCGGTTCAGAAGGCGTGCGGCATGGAGCTTTTGCGCCTTTTGTTTTATGCGCTGCCGATTTGGACGCTGCTGTTATCCTTTGCCGTGATGAAGCTCTGGAGCGGATTTTTTTTCAGCCAGCATCGGGAAAGCGGCTTGGCCTTCCTGATCTTTCTGCAGCTGCTTCTTTTAACGGGCGGTGGGACAAAGACATCCTATGCCTACGATCTGCTGCATGGGGGCTGGAAGGGGACGACGCTTGCCGCCGCTGTCGTCGTTCCTTTTGGCGTTTACAGTGTGTCGAGGATGATTCGTGACAAAGAATGGCTTTATGGGGCTGCGGGCGGGCTTCTCAGCGTGTGCGGCCTGCTCTTTACAAGGCCGATTTTTGTCCCGGGTCATTTTGCGTTTACCGGAAACGCCGCCGGGAGGGAATGGGAGATCTTCGCGTTGTCGGCGCTGGCTCTGTATCTGGTACGGGAGCGGATTCGGAAACCGTGGAAAAAGAGCGAGGCGGTTTTGATCTTCTGCTGTCTTGCGGCGGGGCTGGTTCTGCGCGGCGCGTTCTGTACGGCTGGGACGGCGTGCGCGCTGGCCGCTGTGTGGAGCGTCGCAAAGGAATGGAAAAGGGGGACGGCGGCGGCTGTCGGGCTTGCGATCCTGATCTTTTTGACCGGCACGATACTGCCCTCCTTTGCGGACTGCCTTCCCGTATGGAACGCGCCGCAGGAAGAAAAGGAGATCTTAGATAAGATCGAGGCCCTTGCGGAAAGCCGGGAGAGCGTTATGCTGGCGGCGCCGGATGGGATCATGGAAAAGGCGAGGATCCTAGACGGGAAGATCCTGCTGCCCTATGGAAAAGACCTCTGGTATTCGGACTGCAACAGGGAGATCGCGGACGTCTATACGGAGGAGGAAATGCTTTTGTACCGCCAGATGCAGACGGATCGCGAGCAGCCGGATGCCGCCGCGGCCGTCGCGGCGGATATGGGCTGCGATGCGCTCGTGCTGCGGGGCGGGATGGGAGAAGAGACGCAGAGCCGGTATGGCTGGCGCAGAGAGGGGGAAACCTCCTCTTATATTCTTTATTCGAGATAGGGAACTTCCCAAATGCGGGAAATTGTGCTAAGATATAAGGAAAATGGCCGGATCCGTATCGGGGTCAAAATTTCGATCGGGAGGAACGCATGGAACTGCTGAGTGTGATCGTGCCTTGTTATAATGAAGAAGAGAATGTGCCTTACTTTTATGAGGAGCTGCTCAGGCAGGAAGAGGCGCTGCGCGCGCGGAATGCTGCGCTCGAGCTGATCTATGTGGACGACGGATCGACGGACGGGACGGCTTCTGAGGTCAGAAAGCTCCATGAGAAGGATCGGCGGGTACGTTTGGTTTCGTTTTCCAGAAATTTTGGAAAGGAGGCGGCTATCTATGCCGGCCTGAAAAAGGCGTCGGGAGAGTATGCCGTGCTGATGGACGCCGACCTTCAGGATCCTCCGGCTCTGCTGCCGGAAATGCTGCGCTATCTTCAGGAAGAGCAGTATGATTCTGTTGCGACGAGGCGCGTGACGCGCAAGGGAGAGCCGGTGATCCGTTCCTTTTTCGCGAGAAGGTTTTATGCGCTCATGCGCCGTATCTCCCGTACCGAGATCGTAGACGGCGCGAGAGATTACCGCCTGATGAAACGCTGCGTGGTGGATGCGATCCTTTCTATGACAGAGTATAACCGCTTTACCAAAGGGATTTTTGGCTGGGTGGGTTTTCGGACAAAATGGCTGGAATATGAGAATATTGAACGCGTAAAGGGAGAGACAAAGTGGAACTTCTGGAAGCTGTTCCTGTATTCGTTGGACGGGATACTGGCTTTTTCGACGATGCCGCTGGCCTTTGTATCGATCATCGGCCTGATCTTCTGCGTGCTGGCGTTTATCCTGATACTGGTCATCATAGTCAAGACCGTTATCTTAGGCGATCCGACTTCGGGCTGGCCGTCTTTGGTCTGTATCATTTCCCTGATCAGCGGCGTACAGCTCTTGTGTCTGGGCATTGTGGGGCAGTATCTGTCCAAGATGTATATGGAAGTGAAAAAAAGGCCAATTTATCTGATAAAAGAAGAACTGTAGCGGCGGGCCGAAGGGCGGGCGGCAGATTGGCCGTCTGCGCGGCGGATAAGAAGAACACATATGAAAGCGAAGATCAGTATCATCATTCCCGTTTATAATGCGGAGGCGTTCCTTGACGAGACGATAGGCTCCGTAAGGGCGCAGGAGGAACAGGACTGGGAGCTGCTGCTGATAGACGACTGCTCTACGGACGGCAGCAGGCGGATCGCGGAGCGGGCGGCTTCTCTGGATAAAAGAATACGGCTGATAGCGCAGACGGCAAACGGCGGCGCTGCGAAGGCAAGGAATCGGGGCGTGGAGGAAGCGCAGGGCAGGTATATTGCTTTTTTGGACGGGGACGATCTGTGGCAGCCGGGACGTTTGTCTAGGGAGCTTTCGTTTATGCGTAAGACGGGCGCGGGCTTTGTATTCTGCGGATACGAGTTCGCCGACGAAAGGGGCCGGGGAACGGGAAAGGTCGTAAGGGTGCCCCCGACGCTGGATTACCGGCAGGCGCTGCGCAATACGACGATCTTTACCTCTACTGTCTTATTCGATACGGAGAAGATCCCAAAGGAGCTGATCCATATGCCGTCTGTTAAGAGCGAGGATACGGCGGCGTGGTGGAATATCCTCCGTCATGGCCATACGGCCTTTGGGCTGGATGAAAATCTGGTATTGTACCGAAGAAGTACGGGGACTCTCTCATCCAATAAAATAGAGGCGGTGCGCAGGATATGGAGTCTATATCGGAATACAGAGGGGCTTTCGCTTGCATACAGCCTGTATAATTTCGTATTCTACGCGGTACGCGCAGTCCTGCGCAGGATCTGAGGAGAGAAACTACGATGAAGAAACTGGAAACATGGAAAAGGCTGATCCTGATCGCCATGTCGTCGATCTGTATCGGCCTGCAGGTAGGGCTCTATGCATTGTTCTGGTACGGCTATTACAGCGAGCGGATGTATCTGAAATTTTATTTTAAGGGCCATCTGCTGATGTTATTCGTATATGGAGTGCTGCTGTTCTTTTTTTCCCAGATGTACGGCGGGATGCGTATCGGTTATCTGCGCTCGGGAGAGGTCATGTTTTCCCAGATCTTTGCCACGGTATGCGTCAACGCGATCACCTATCTGCAGATGTGCCTGATGGTAAGAGGGTTTCTGGATATCCGCCCGCTTGGATTTATGACGGCGCTGGAGGCTGCGCTCATCGCTCTGTGGACGGTGGGAAGCTCCGGGATCTATAGGCGGATCTTTTCTCCGCGGAATCTCCTTTTGGTGCATGGGGATCGGCCCGCCGCCGATATTCTGCATAAGTTTGAATCCAGAAAAGACAAGTATCACGTAAAAAAGAGCGTTCATGCCGGGATCGGCCTCGAGGCGGTCTGCGGGGAAGCGGAAAGCGGATATAATGCGGTCGTACTCTGGGATCTTCCCGCAGAGCTGAGAAATAAGATCTATAAATTCTGTTTCGGCAAGGGCATACGCGTCTATGTAATGCCCAAGATACCGGATATCCTGATCAAGGGCGCCGATCAGCTGCATTTGTTCGATACGCCGATCCTGCTCACGCGGGAATATGTGCTGAGTATAGAGCAGCGCATGGCGAAACGGACGATAGACCTTGTCTGCGGGCTGGCGCTGTGTATCCTGACTTCCCCGATCATGCTTCTGACGGCGGCGGCGATCAAGCTCTATGACGGCGGGCCGATACTCTACCGCCAGATCCGGTGCACGAAGGATATGAAGGAGTTTTATATCCTGAAATTCCGCAGTATGCGGCCGGATGCGGAAAAGGACGGGGTGGCGCGCTTAGCGTCAAAGCACGATAACAGGATCACGCCGATCGGCAGGCTGATCCGTATGGTCAGGATAGACGAGCTGCCGCAGCTTTTTAATATCCTAAAGGGCGAGATGACCTTTATCGGGCCCAGACCGGAGCGGCCGGAGGTCATCGAGAAGTATCTGGAGGATATGCCGGAGTTTCTCTTTCGCACGAAGGTGAAAGCGGGGCTTTCGGGATATGCGCAGGTATATGGGAAATATAACACAACGCCGTATGATAAGTTAAAACTGGATTTATTTTATATAGAAAATTACTCGATCTGGCTGGATATCAAGCTGATGCTGCTGACCCTGAAAACCGTGCTGCGGCCTGAGAGCACAGAGGGGATAGACAGCAGTCAGGTCACGGCGTTAAAGACGCCGGATACCGCGGATCTTCAGGAAAGAGACGAATAGAAAATATTAAATCAATATTTAATTTATACAAAAAAGGGGTCGGGCGCTGACTCCCAAAAGGGTTTGGGCTTGGCCGGGAGGCTTTGCTTTAGGAAAGTGTGGGCTATGACGGAAAAGGAATGGATGCAGGAGGGCGTTGATCTGAAGCTGACAGCGCTTTTATACCGCAGGAAAATAGGGCTCTCTCTTATATGCGCGCTGGCAGGGGCGCTTCTTGGCGGCGGGCTGTATTTTCTTACGCACGTGGTATATGGGCCGGGCAGGGAATATGAAGCGGTATCCAAGCTGTATCTGACCTTTGCCGAAGATGACGACGGGGACGCGTATCAGTATTATAACGGCTATACATGGAATGACCTGATGGGGACGGAGCCGATCCTAGATACGATCATGGGGAGATTGGGGACGGCTTATGAGAGGCCGGAGGTAAGGGCGAGTATCAGCGCGGATATCCTTTCGGACATCCGCCTATTGACCATAACGGTCAAACGAAAAGACGCTGCCCAGACGGATGCGGTCATCCGGGCGGCGGAGGAAGCCCTGATCCGTTTTGGGGAACAGAAAAAGGAATTTGATAAGATCGAGGTGATCGAGCACGGGCAGGCCGCTCTGGTCGTGGCGGAGAATGAGACGCTGCGGGCGGCGATCGCGGGCGCGGTCATAGGATTTTTGCTCTCGCTCCTTTTGCTGGCGCTTTTCTGTCTGCTGGACGATTCCGTTTATGTGCCTTCGGATTTTGAGAAGCGGTATCGTCTTCCCGTGCTCGGCGTGCGTTTTGCGGGAGATGAGAGGACGGGGGCGGAGGAGCTGAAACGGCATATCGAAGAGGCGGCGGCGGGATACGAGCGGGTCGTTTCGTTGGATATCGGCGATCCGCAGGTCAAGCTGGACAAGGCGGCGGGAGACAGCGGCCTGATCTTATATATCCCGTATGGACGGGGCAACGGGAAGCTGCTGGAGCGCTGGGTACGGGAAGCGGAATTTTGGGGCTATCAGGTATTGGGCGCTGTGATCACGGACGCGGATAAGGGGCTTTACCGCCTGTATTTCCAGACGTTTCGCGGCGGGAAAAGGGAGAGAACATGAGACTGCAGCTTCTGATCTCCGCAGTCGATCAAGATCCGGCGGAGCTGGTAAAGAAAATGAATGTCCGTTCCGACGCTGTTTTGATCAATCAATGCGGCCGCTTTGCATACGAAGAGATAGAAAAAGAAGGCTTTCTGATACGCGCCTACAGTTTTCGGGAAAGGGGCGTAGGCTTAAGCCGCAACAACGCGCTGCTTCGGGCGGATGCGGATATCTGCCTGTTCTCGGATGAGGATATCGTCTATCGCGACGATTACCGCGAGAACATATTGGCGGAGTTTGCAAAGCACCCGGAGGCGGACATGCTGCTTTTTAACGTCGAGGTATGTAAGGAGCGGAGAACCTATCATACGGACAGCTACGGAAGGGTGCGGCTCTATAACTGCGGGCGTTATCCCGCCTACAGCTTCGCGCTGCGCAGGGAAGTGATGCATAGAAAGAACGTTTCCTATTCTCTGCTGTTCGGAGGAGGCGCGCGTTACAGCAACGGAGAGGACAGCCTGTTTATCCGGGACTGTATCAGGAGCGGTATGCGGGTGTATAAAACGCCGGTGACGATCGGCAGGGAGCGGGAGCGGGAATCGACGTGGTTTTCGGGCTACCATGAAAAGTTTTTCTTTGACAGGGGCGTGCTTTACGCCTATCTGTACGGCAGGTTAGGGAGGCTATTAGCCCTGCGCTTTTTGCTTGCGCACCAAAAGACGATGTGCCGTAAGATCCCGTTTGGAAAGGCGTACCGGCTCATGTGCGGCGGACTGCGGGAAGGACGGGAAGGGCGCAGGGAAGGCTGCGGCGATAAAGGAGCGCTATGACGGTTTATATCCTATTGACAATCGCAACGCTTGCGGCGGCGGCGCTGGTAAAGAAGCGGGAGACGGCGGGCGCGGGAGGGATCAGCAGACAACGGGCTTGTAACTGGGTGTGCCTGCTTTTGATCTTTGCGCTTTTGTTCGGCGTTTCGGCCTGCCGGTATCAGGTAGGGAACGATTACAGCCGTTATGAAGAGTTTTTCCATCTGATCCCGCTGCATCAGGTCGTGCCTACGGAACCGGGCTTTAACGCCGTCGTGCTGGCCATGCAGTTTCTGTTTGGCGCGGATACGAAGCTCACGATATTCGCCCTGTTCGCCTTTGCGACGATACTGCTGATGTTGAAGGCGGTATACGATCAAAGTGAGGACTTCCTGTTCTCATTTTTCTTATTTATGACGCTGAGCTATTATTTCCAGAGTTTGAATACGGTGCGTTATTATTTTACATGGGCGCTCGCGCTCTTTTCGATGAAATATGTGCTGAAGAGGCAGTATCTGAAGTTCCTGCTGCTGATCCTGCCTGCGGCGACGATCCACAAGTCCGTATTGCTGGTCATCCCGGTCTATCTGCTGGCCAATAGGAGATGGCGGCTTTGGCACTTCCTGCTGCTTACGCTGGCGGCGGTAAGCGCCCTGCTTTTGCGGGAGCAGTGTCTTTCCCTGATCGTAAGGCTGTATCCGAGCTATGAGAATACGGCCTATTTAGACGGCGGCACTTCGCTTATCAATATCCTGCGGATCGTCGGCGTGACGGCGCTCTGCCTGTTCTATTATCAAGCGGCGGTTAAGGGAAATGCGCAGAACCGCTTTTATTTTCAGTTGAATTATCTTGCGCTGCTTTTATATACCTGCGGCTTTTTCGTGCCGGAGATTTCGCGGGTGGGATATTATATGACGGCGGGGCATATCTTTCTGCTGCCGTCCGTGCTTGGCCGGATACCGGAGAAAAGGTGGAGGCGCTTTTGGAAAACGGCGGTCATTGCGGCGGCTGTCTTGTATTTTGCGGCCTTTTTGGTCAGGGCGCAGGATCTGCTGGTGAGGATCGTGCCGTATCATACATGGATCCTGCCGGGAGAAATCGGAGGAAAGGCGGGCTGAGGGAACATGAAAAAGATCAGATTCAGTATTGTCGTGGTCTGTCTGAATGCGGGCGAAAAGCTGCGCAGAACGGTGGAGAGCATACTTGCGCAGACCTATCCGTACTATGAGATCATCGTCAAGGACGGAATGTCTACGGACGGTTCGGTGGAGGGGCTTCCCGAAGATAAGCGGATCCGGATCGTCAGGCAGAAGGATAAGGGTATTTATGACGCGATGAATCAGGCAGTCTTATTGGCGGACGGCGATTATCTGCTGTTTTTAAACTGCGGCGATTACCTTTATGACAAAAAGGTGCTGGAAAAGGCGGGCGTCTGGATCGCTACCGATCGGGAATCCGCAGAGATCTATTACGGGGACATCTATAACCGCCGGCTGGGAGCGCGGATCCCTTCCAACCCGAAGATCAACGCCTTTACCTGCTATCGGAACATTCCCTGCCATCAGGCCTGCTTTTACGGGGCCGGCCTGATGAAGCGCAGAAAGTATAAGACGCAGTATCTCGTGCGGGCGGATTACGAGCATTTTCTGGGCAGCTATTTTGAGGACGGCGTGCAGCCGGTCGCCATGCAGATCCTTGTCGCCTCTTATGAAGGAGGCGGCTTCTCTGAGAGCAGGGAGAATCTGCGGCGGTCGGAAGCGGAGCATAAGGAGATCGTCAGAAGCTATATGGGACGGGGACAGATCCTGCGCTACCGGCTGCTTTTAGCGCTCAGCCTTGCGCCGCTTCGCAGAAGGATGGCGGAAAGCAAAAGGCTGTCCGGCCTCTATAATAAAGGGAAAGAAATGATCTACCGGAAAAAGGGATGAACGGCAATGAGGGTACTGTGGCTGTGTAATGTGATACCGCCCATGATCGCGGAAAGGCTTGGAATGCAGGGGAGCAATAAGGAAGGCTGGCTGTCCGGGCTGCTCTCAAGGGTGATAAGGGACGAAGAGCGCGGCATAAAGCTGGGCCTTTGTTTTCCCTGTGAAAAAGACGGGCTGCGGGGCGAGGCCGACGGGATCGCTTATTATGGCTTTTATGAGGATACGGCGCGCCCCGAGCGTTACGATACGCGGCTGGAGGGGCGTCTGCGGAAGATCGTGCGGGAGTTTGCGCCGGATATCGTGCACTGCTTCGGCACGGAATATCCGCATACGCTCGCGATGACAAGGGCTTTTCAAAGGGCGGGCCGCACCCTGATCGGGATACAGGGGCTGTGCTTCGTCTATGCGGACGCTTATATGGCCGATCTGCCGGAACGGATCAGAAGGCGCAGGACGCTGCGCGATCTCTTAAAGCGGGACGATCTGCGGGCGCAGCAGGAAAAATTCCGTATCCGCGGCGGTTATGAAAAGGAAGCGCTTTGCGGCTGCGGGCACGTGACGGGGCGCACGGACTGGGACAGGGAATGGACGCAGGCCGTAAATCCCGCCGCCCGCTATCATTTTATGAATGAGACGCTGCGGGAGATCTTCTATCGGGAGAGCTGGGAGTTTTCCCGCTGCGAGCCCTTCAGTATCTTTTTAAGTCAGGGGAATTATCCGATCAAGGGACTGCATTATATGCTGGAAGCCCTGCCGGAAATATTGGGGGCGTATCCGCAGGCGCACGTGTATGTGGCGGGAGACGAGATCGCGCGCTTTTCGACTCTGAAGGAAAAGCTCAAGATATCGAATTACGGAAAATATCTGTCGGAACTGATACGCAGGAAACATCTGGAGGGCGCGGTCACGTTTCTGGGCAGGCTGAACGCGGAGGAAATGCTGGCGCGGTATCTAAAAAGCCATGTATTCGTTTCCCCCTCCTCGATCGAAAACTCTCCCAATTCTGTGGGGGAGGCGATGCTGCTTGGGATGCCCGTTGTGAGCTCTGACGTGGGAGGCGTTCCGAATCTGCTGGTTTCGGGCAGGGAAGGGCTCCTCTATCCGTCCGGGGACACAAGAGCGCTGACAGGCAGTATCTTAACGGTCTTTCGGGAAGAGGACAGGGCGCTGGCGATGGGGCGCGCGGCCTCCCTGCACGCGCGCAGGACCCATGACCCGGATACAAATTACCGGCGCTTACTGGAGATCTATCATGAAATTGAGCTTTGTGTCTAATTATATCAATCATCACCAGATACCGTTATCCGACGCGTTATATGAAAAGCTGGGCGATTCCTATCATTTTATACAGACGGAGCCGATGGAGCGGGAACGTGCGGAGATGGGCTGGGGGCTCGGCGAAGCGCCGCCTTATCTGAAATGCTATTATGAAGAGGAGGCGGAATGCAGGGAGCTGATCGAGAGCAGCGATATCGTCGTATTCGGCGGCGTGGAAGAGGAAGGGTATATCCGCGGGCGTCTGGAGGCGGGAAAGACGGTGATCCGTTACAGCGAGCGGCTGTACCGCGAAGGACAGTGGAAGGCCGTCTCCCCGAGAGGGCTCGTGAAAAAGTATCAGGATCATACCAGATACCGCCGCGGGAATGTGTATCTATTGTGCGCGGGGGCTTATGTCGCCTCGGATTTCCATATCGTGCGGGCCTATCCGGGGAAAATGTTCCAGTGGGGCTATTTCCCCAAGCTGCAGCGTTATGAAACGGACGGGCTGTTTGCCGGAAAGGGCGGCGCGGCGGAGGGGAAAACGGAGCTCCTCTTCGCGGGACGCTTTCTGCCGCTCAAGCACCCGGAGTATGCGCTGGCGCTGGCAGAAGCGCTGAAAGAGAGACGCTTTCCCTTTCATCTGACGATGGTAGGCGGCGGCGTTTTGGAGGAAGACCTGCGCAGGCAGGCCGCCAAAGCGGATCTGGACGGCTGTGTGAGCTTTACCGGCTATAGAGGCCGGACGAAGTGCGGCGTTATATGGAACGCGCCGATATCTTCCTGATGACGAGCGATCATCTGGAAGGCTGGGGAGCCGTACTCAACGAAGCGATGAATAGCGGGTGCGCCGTGCTGGCCTGCGCCGGGATCGGGGCCGCGCCGTTTCTGCTGCGGCATGGAGAGAACGGCATGGTCTATCGGGAAGGGAATCAGAAGGAATTTTTGAAATACGGCCTGTATCTGGCGGAGGACCGGGAGCTTAGGGAGCGTCTGGGCAGGAACGCCTACGCGCTCATAGAGCGTCTCTGGAATCCGCAGACGGCGGCGGAGAGGCTGCTCGCCTTTGCCGAGGGGCTGACGGAGGGCGAGCTTAGGATCAGCAAGGAGGGACCGCTCAGCCCCGCGCCCATACTTTCCCCGCGCAGGGGGTACGCTTATACGAGGAGAACGCGATGAAAAAGGAAAAAAGAGGGCGGATCTATGTCTGCCATACCTTTTATAATGTATATGTGACCCTGTTAAAGGAGCTGAACCGTGGGGAGGATGACCGCGCAGGGGCGGAGATCGCGCTGAGTACGATCTCTACGGATTTTACGGGCTTAAAGGAACGGCTCGAGGACTGCGGGGTCTTTGAGAAGGTGCATATCTTAGAGGAAAAAAAGGACAGCTTTTTCCCGCAGCTGGCCAAATACAAAAGATCGTACCATAATATCCTGCGCCATCTGTATAACCGCGTGATCTATACCAAGTATCTGGCGAAGCTGGAAGAAGCGTACATGACAATCGATTTTGGGCGCTACCGCGAAGTCTATGTATACTGCGACAGCGATCCGATCGGCTATTATCTGAATTATAAGCATATTTACTATCATGCGCTGGAGGATGGGCTGGACTGTCTGAAATATCTGGACGGGGCGCATTATGACAACAGAGGGCATTTTAAGCTGAAAGCCTTTCTTTCTTCCCTGAATCTCATCTTTATCCAGAACGGCTACGGGAAATACTGTTTGGACATGGAGATCAACGATCTAAGCTGTCTGCGGCATACCTGCCCAAAGTATAAGGAAGCGCCGCGCAAGGAGCTGGAGAGGGCTTTGTCAAAACAAGAAAGGGAGCTGATACTGCGCACATTTTTAGACGATGCGGAAGGATTCTTAAAGACCTTGAAAGAAAAGGCGCAGGGGGACTGTATCCTGTTCCTGACGCAGCCCCATCCGGCTTCGGAGGAGATCCGCAGACAGATCTGCCACGATATCCTGCGGGATTACTGTCAGGGATACCATGTCGTGATCAAACCGCATCCGCGTGATCTGATCGATTATGAAGCGCTGCGCCCCGACTGCAGTGTCATTCGCGGGAAATTCCCGGTGGAGGTGCTGAATTTCCTAGAGGGCGTACATTTTAAAAAGGTGATCTCGATCGCGACTACCGCGCTGGATACGATAGAATTTGCGGACGAGAAGATCAATTTAGGAGATACCTTCTGGGACAGGTATGAGGATCCCAAACTGCATGATTGGAGAACGGTATGATGAAGATCTACAGGAAACTTATGACCATCATGAACCCAAAACAGAAAAAGACAATGGCCCTTCTGCTCGTCATGATGGTATTCGGGGCCGTTTTGGAAACGGCGAGTATCTCGCTGATCATACCGGTGATGACGCTGGTGCTCTCGCCGGATGCGGTAGAGAAAAACGAGCTCATGGCGGCGGTATATAACGGCCTGCATATGGAAAGCGCAAGACAGTTTACGGTATTCGTCATGGCGGCGATGGTGCTGGCCTTTGTCTTTAAGAATCTGTTTTTGTTCCTGCTGCAGAAGCTGATGTACCGCTTCGTCTATAAAAACCAGTTTGAGACGCAGGAGAAGATGCTGCGCAGCTTTGTAAAGCGCGATTATGAATTTTACTTAAACATCGAGACCTCGACGATACAGAGGATCATCGCGGCGGACGTGGTCAACGCCTATCTGCTGATCTTATCGCTGCTGCAGATCCTATCGGAATGTATCATATTCTTTATGCTGACGCTGGCGCTCCTAGTCGTGGATATGAAGATGACGCTGGTCATCGCCGGACTTTTGGTGGTCACGCTGCTGGTGATCAAGATGGTGATCAAGCCGATCATGAACCGCACCGGCCGGGAAAATCAGGATTACGCCGGACTGATCTATCAATGGCTCTCCCAGACGGTAGGCGGGATCAAGGAGATCAAGATCATCGGCCGGGAGAACTATTTCATTGAGGAATATTCCAAACGGGGCGCGCATTACGTGGCGGCGATGGAGCGTCTGAACCTGTTCAGCAACGCGCCCAAGCTGTTGATCGAAACGGTGTGTATCGCCGGTATGGTGGCGTATATGCTGGCGATCGTGCTCGCCGGAAAGGATCTGACGGAAATGATGCCCGCGCTTTCGGCCTTTGCGATGGCCGCGGTGCGTCTTATGCCTTCGGCCAGCCGGATCAACAATCAGCTGACGCAGCTTGCCTATTACGAACCGTTCTTTATGAATGTCAGCGATAACCTATTGGAGGAAACGAGCGGGGAGAATATCGATATGTCCTATGCGGCGGAGCAGGAGAAGCTCCCCATAGAGCGGGAGATCACGCTGCGCGGGATCACATATGCCTATCCGAATACGGAAAAGCTGATCTTTGATCATGCGGATATGACGGTTCCGGTCGGGAGCTCGGTAGGCATCGTGGGAGGATCGGGCGCGGGGAAAACGACGATCGTGGATATCCTGCTGGGCCTTTTAAAGATACGGGAGGGCCGGATATGCGCCGATGGGACGGATATCATGGAGCACTATCGCGGCTGGCTGAAAAACGTAGGTTATATCCCGCAGATGATCTTTCTGTTAGACGACGATATCCGCAAGAATGTCGCCTTTGGGATACCGGAGGATAAGATCGATGAACGGCGTCTGTGGTATGCGTTGGAGGAAGCGCAGCTCGATACCTTTGTCAGGACGCTGCCGGAAGGCGTGCATACGGGTATTGGGGAGAGGGGGATCCGCTTGTCGGGAGGGCAGCGGCAGCGTATCGGCATTGCGAGAGCGCTGTATAACGACCCGGAGGTGCTGATCTTAGACGAG